>JAYTIA010000278.1:0-5052 GCA_043732145.1 Saprospiraceae bacterium | reverse complement strand
ATTAATCCGAAAATTTTTCCGCCGATGCGAAACACGAGCGTGTCTTCTCCGAAAGGCATATCTTCGGTAACGGCTTTTAACGAGAGGCAATATTGTTGTACGGATTCAATATTCATGGGTTTTGTAAGATTACAACGCCTTTTTTGAAAATAACTTAAACGCCGAAGCATTGAGTGAAGATTTTACAATTTTGAAAATGAATACAAAGTAAACATTTTATTATTGTTCCGGCAAGTTGAGAAAAAAAATTTAGGGATAGGTTCAATCAGTAAAAATCAGATACATTTGGTTTTTACAAATTCCAATATTTGTTCCGACCAATTAATAGCATCTACAACCTCAGGCTCATCCGGCTCAAATTCAATATCCGGATAACGAAATCTGATATCCAAACCATTGAGAGCGATAGCAAAAATATCTAATTGCATGAAACTATTATCCAAATTTATGCACACGTTAAGAATTTTTTCTAAATCGTGCGTTCTAATCAGTGGTTGAAGTCTATAAACGCAATATCCTTTCAATGCTTTTTCGGCGCATTGTTGCGTGTGATAAATAGCTGTATCGAAATAAGATTTTTCTAATAAGGCTTTGGCTGTATCTAAATCACGTTTAGCTTTCAACAGCCATTCTTCATAAATCGCCATAAACTAATTTACCTTCTTGTTTTATTTTATGTTGAAGCGTAGAGGGATGTTCTGCTCTTTGAATAAAGAAAAATTTATGATTCAGTACTATATCGGTAGAAATTTCCATGCTTTTAAGTGCCTGTTTCCCTTTAGTATGCAAAGCTAAATTTACATGAATATCATCATTTAGTATAACCAAAAAATCTAAATCACTCTCTTCGTCGGGTTTTCCCCAAGCGTAAGACCCGAAAAGATAAATCGAAAGCGGTTGATAAGTATTTGCCAACCGTTTTACCGCTTCTTGTATTTTAGATTTTGATATTTTTTTCATCTTGTAAAGACGTAAGTTATTTTTTATTTTACTACAAAAATATGTAATCGTCACGGATAAAACAAACGAGAAAGAGCGCAATTGAAGCAATTTTAAAAACATCGGCAATTATTCGACCATTGGCGGTTTCAACTTCAACTTGCCCTATAGATTCTTTGAGACTGATTTGCTCGATGTATAAAATATTTTTATCGAGATAAGTGTTCGATGAGCCTGTATCCAATAAAAACGGGAGTGTACTTTCTGAATTGATTTCAACATGAACGATGATTAAGCCGCCCTCATCCAGCCACTCGAAAGGAAATGTAGTTTTTTTCATAGTTATTCGGAAAGTGTTCTCAACAAACCGATATGATAATTGGGTGTAAACTTACCTGTGAAGGATAAAGTAAATTTCTTAAATCCTTCACGCCTTTCACCCCTTCCATACTTGCTACGCGTTTGTCGGGATGATGAGACAAAACAGTACCGGTTAGAATTTTCATACCGTCAAATTCCGTATTACCCAAAACCACCCATTCGTCGGGATATTGATTTTTAATTTCGTCCCAAGTCAAAATTTTCTCTTGAAGTGTTTGCATGTGTGACGCTTTGTTAAATTTTAATTCAAAAATTTCTACACAAAATTAACGAAATAAAATTTATTTACAAAAAAATACGTCTGCTTACTTGATTATAAATTATAAAACCGCTGTTTCAACCCGCAACAAAAATTTAAAATACCAATCAAAAGAAAAATTTTGATATTTTTTCCATAGTCTATAGTCAGTAAGTCAATAGTCAGGAAATCCCAAAACTATTTCCGCCATTTAAAATTCCAAGTAACTGCCGGAATAATAGGAAATAAAGTGACAGCATACGCCGTTGCTTTCGATGTACCTTGAGCTAAAGAATTTTGCACATCGTAATACACAAAAAACGGATTGTAGTGATTATAAGCATTATAAACCGAAAAAGTCCAACTGCTTCTGAAACCGGTTTTTTCCGGATGCGGTGTGTAAGTCGCACCGAAATCGAGGCGGTGATAATCCGCATAGCGGAGAGAATTTCTGTCGCCATATTCTAAATTAAATTGTTGCTGCACTATGAAAAAATCTCTGAGCGGTGTGAAAGTATTGCCGGTAGCATAAACAAAATTCGCACTTAATTCCCATTTTTTTGATGCTTGATAATTCGCGACGAGCGTTAAATCATGAATACGATCGTAAGTACTCGGATACGCCACACCTTTATTAATATCCGGAAATTGACGCAGTGTGCGCGACCATGTATAACCAATCCACCCGTTGAATTTTCCTTTGGCTTTTCTTAAAAAAAACTCCGCACCATACGCCCAACCTTTTCCGAAAACAAAACTGTTTTCTACATCTTCCGCAGGTTTGCGCACAAAATTTTCGGGATAATCAATCTGATGCTGTAAGTCTTTGTAATAAACCTCGACGGAGGCTTCGTACATATTTTCTTTAAAATTTTTGAAATAACCGAGCGCGTACTGCACGCCGCGTTGCGGTTCAATTATTTTTGAACTCGGCACCCAAATATCGCCGGGCAAAGAACTTGTTGAGTTGGAAACCAAATGTACGTATTGTGTCGTCGCCGTAATACCGAATTTTAATGAAGATTCGTCGTTAATACTGTATTTTCCCGTTAAGCGCGGTTCAAAACCGCCGTAAGTTTTTATCACATCACCGTTGTTGTAAATAGTTCCGTCAGTTGCGGTGTAAGGACCAATTTGTTGAAATGCCGACAACCGCGCACCGATATTTAAAGTGAGTTGCGGCGAAATCTTCCAATCGTCGCCGAAATAAACGGCGTATTCGTTGGCATATTTTGCTTTCAGTTTATCGGAATTGGTAAAAGTTGTATCGCCGTTGCTGCCGGTGACAACATTCGGCGTAAAGCGATGATAAGTGAAATTCGCACCGAATTTTAAAGTATGTTGTGTGGATGCGAAATAATCGAAATCGAGTTTAGCATTCCAATCGCGCACGCCTGAATAAACATTGAATTTAAAAACATCTTGTCCGCCGCCTGCCGAAAAATCGTAATCGTTATAAACGCCGGCGAGATTCATGAATAATTTTTTAGAAAAAACATGATTCCAACGCAGCGTCGCTGTTGCATTGCCGTAAGGCAAATTAAATTCAAAACCTCTATCTTTATTTGAAAATTTAAAAACATCTCTGCCGAAGTACGCGCTTAAATACACGCGATCCTTTTCGCTAATACTGTAATTTATTTTTGCATTGATGTCATAAAAATAATAATTAGAACCCGCGAATTTTGTTTTACTGATAGCACCCTGGGCAATATCGAGTGCGTAAGTGCGTCGCGCCGAAACAATAAACGACGCTTTTTCTTTCACAATCGGACCTTCCACCGTCAACCGCGAAGCAATTAAACCGATGCCGCCGTCAACGGCATAAGTTTTATCATTGCCTTCTTTCATCTGGATATCAATCACACTCGACAATCTGCCGCCGTATTGTGCCGGCATACCGCCTTTTATAAGCGTCAAATTTTTTATCGCATCGGCATTAAACACAGAAAAAAAACCGAGTAAGTGACCCGGATTATAAACAATTGCTTCATCCAATAAAATCAAATTTTGATCAATACCACCGCCTCGAATATATAAACCACTGCTACCCTCATTTGCTTTCACACCCGGCAAAAGTTGAATAACTTTGAGCGGGTCAGCTTCACCGAAGAGTACCGGCGTTTTTTTTATGCTTTCAATCGGAATCGTCACCGTCCCCATTTTTGTATCGCGCACATTTTTGTCTTTGGCTTCAGAAGTAATTTCTACGGTTTGTAACTCGACGCCTTCTTCCATCTGAATATTCAAAACTTTATCTTCTATGAGGTCAAGCGTCAATTCTTTATCGGCATAGCCGACGTAAGTTATTTTGAAAGTATAGATGCCTTTCGGCACTGTCAGCGAATAGAAACCGTAAGTATTTGTGCCTGTACCTTGAAAAAGATTCACGTTATTGGCAATGTTTACACCAATAAGCGTTTCGCCGGTGCGTTTATCTTTTACGTAACCTGAGAGCGTTACGTTTTGTGATGTAAGACAGGAAAAAACAAATGAAAAAATAGGTAGTAAAATTCGGTGGCGCATAAAGTCAGACTTTTTTTTTGAAAAATAATCTCGTTGCAAAGAAAACGTTTTTTGATGCTCTTTGTTTATTTTTATGGTTTAATGTAGCTGTATCAATCACCAATTAACAATCACTAAATTGCGCCTTACTCAAACTTTTTTCAACGGCACTGATGTTGTTCAAATAGCGCAATCGCTGTTAGGCAAAATATTAGTGACGCAATACGATGGCGTTCGCACATCCGGACGCATTGTGGAAACCGAAGCGTATCGCGCACCCGATGATTTAGCGAGTCATGCTTCCAAATTTCCGCACACGCCGCGCGGTAAAGATATGTTGCTCGCAGCCGGCACTGCTTATGTATATTATTGCCGCAATCATCCGTTGTTCAATATCATCACTGCACCGGAAGGTACGGCACATTGTGTGCTTATTCGTGCCATTGAACCGATTGACGGGATTGATATGATGCAAACTCGCAGACCACACGTAAAAAAATTACAAGACTTTACAAATGGTCCGGGCAAATTTACTCACGCACTCGGTATTTCTGTCGAGGTATCGCATAGAACAGATTTATGTATCGGAAAAAATATTTGGTTAGAAGATGATGAATTTATCTCGGAAAAAATAATCACAACGCCGCGTATTCGCGTGGACGGTGCCGGCAAAGAAGCGGCGGAACGTTTGTGGCGATTTTATTTAGCCGAAAATAATTTTGTCAGTGAGAAAAGATTTTTTTCAAAAAAGATTGTAACTATTTAGCACCACTCAAATTTTAAAAACCCTGTACAGCTTTGCGACCTTTGCAAAAAATTTTGCGGACTTTGCGGTTAATTTCAACGCAAGGTTCGCAAAGTTTTTCGCAAGGTTTGCAAGGTGCTAGAATTTCAAAAAAGAATTTCAAAAAAGAATTTCAATTTTAAAAATCCAAAATCCAAAATCGAATTAGGTTTTTCGGTGCTTTTTCTTCGCTGCCGGAAATAAA
>JAYTIA010000277.1:0-5058 GCA_043732145.1 Saprospiraceae bacterium | reverse complement strand
GATGAAGAAGGCAGGTACGGTTATAAAAATAAAGGAGAAGACCATAATTGGTGGGAATCTAATCCGGACCCGTGCGAACTTGGCGTAAAAGCACCCGTGCAACACGTCGTGCGCATGATGCGCATTGCCTATGAAATTATTAAATCGCAAGACTCAACGGCGTTTGTGACGATGAGTGCATCAGGTTTTCCGAGTTTTTTAGATGCTTTTTGTCGCAACACCGATGATCCGATAAATGGTACTGTCACAAAACAATATCCTTTAACCGGCGGTGCGTATTTCGACGCGCTTACTTTTACCGTTTATCCACACATTGACGGTGCGGTTTATTCTTACGATAACAGCGTCAATGGTTTTGTATACCGTCGCAACTCTGATGCGGCAGCTGATGATATTGTCCGCCATAAAAAAGATTTGTCTGACGTTTTAAAAACTTACGGTTACGACGGCAAAGTTTTTCCGACAAAAAAAATGTTAATCAGTGAAATAAATGTACCGCGCAAAGCGATCGGACCGATGCTTTGGGGGAGTGACGAGTTGCAGAAAAATTTTGTACTGAAAAGTTATATCACGGCGGCAGCAAATGGTATTGTTCAAATGCACCTCAAAGATATTTTTGAAGACAGACCGATTGACAGTGCGACTTACAATCCAATCGAAGTTATGGGGTTGTATAAAACTTTAAACAAAAAACCATTTGAAAAAGAATTGAACATAGAAGGTATTGCTTTTAAAAGCGTGTCAGAAATTTTGTACGGTTCCGGTTTTGATTCCTTAAGAACAAAAGCGTTGAATTTACCTGCCAATGTGCGTGGTGCAGCTTTCAAAAATAAATCCGGCAAATTTACTTATGCACTTTGGGCAACTGTTGCCGGCGATCAAAATGAATATGCACAGACTAAATACGCTGCAACACCTCTCAAAAATGTTTCTATCGGTACAGCATTTTATGTACGCACATGGGATTTTTCTCAAACGCGCACGCTTACAAACATAAACTTAATCGGCAAAACAGACTCGGTATTGCTTTCTGGTACGCCGATTTTTCTGAGCGAAGATAGTATTTTACAGAAAACGCCGATTGCCGGTTTTACTGCCGATACGACAAAAAATTGCGCGCCTTACACCGTCAAGTTTCAAAATAAATCAACCGATGCGACGCAATATGTTTGGCAATTTTCCGGCGGCGAACCTAGTACTTCAACACAAGCGAATCCCACGGTGATTTTCAAAAAATCCGGTAACTACGATGTGTCCTTGACCGCTCAAAATGCGCAAGGCAGACACACAAATTTTAAAACCGGTGTTTTGGTTGTAAAACCGACACCGAAAGCAGATTTTACATGGCTGCGCACTGCAACGAGTTGGTCTATTCAGTTTTCAAATAAAACTTCCGACTCTTACACAATGCAATGGGATTTCGGCGACAGTTCGGTCGTTGACCAAACTATTTCACCGGCGCATACTTATACGCTCGGCAAACAATATACAGTTCGTTTAATCGCAACGAATGATTGCGGCAGCGATACTTTAACGAAAGTCATTGATTTGAAACCCACTGCAACGCAAAATGTTTTTGAAAAATTAAACGTCACCGCTTATCCGAATCCGTTTTCAAAAGAATTAAACATTCAATTAGAACTTTTGGAAAATGCAACTGTTTCAATACACTTGTGTGATTATCTAGGAAGGCAGATAAAAAACATTTTAACCGGAGCAACTTTAATATCCGGCAGTTACGTTTTTCCGACGCAAATTGACTTGCCTTGCGGATATTATTTTTTGAAGATTGTGAAAAATGAAAAGATGTATTATCAAGCGGTGGTTAAGATAGAGTAAAGAAGAGACGATAACATAAATAGGAACGTATTTTGCTTGTAATTCAACAATGCAAATTTAATCAATGTCACAAATTTCCACTTTGACATCAGAGCAATCTTTGATGGTCAAAAATCTTTCTTTGGTTATAAGCCGAAAAGAGAGGTATAAAGTTTTATGTGCGACCGATAACTCAGTCCCGATGTTCATGCAACCTTGGTGGCTTGACGCTGTTTGCAAAAAAACCACTTGGGATGTTTGTGTGTCGTTTGATAATGCCGGAGAAATAAATGGTGCGTTGATATATTATAAAGTAAAATTGCGCGGTCTCGTAACAGCAATCGTTATGCCCGAACTAACGCCTTATACAGGCATTTGGTTGAAATTGACGAAAGTTCAAAAATTAAAAAAACATTCGGAATATACCGATGCCAAAAAAATAGTTTCAGTATTAGTCGAACAAATACCTAAAGTTTCTTTTTTTCATCAAAAATTAAATTATGAACTCACCGATTGGCAACCTTTTTTTTGGGCGGGTTATCAAGGTCAAATACATTATACTTATACGCTGGATCTGACCGATACCGGAAAAGTATACGCCGATATGAAAGGCAGTGTACGCACTGCAATTAAAAAAGCCAATACGCGCGTAAAAGTTGAATTATGTGAAAATATTAATGAATTTTATACGCTTTGTAAAAAAAGCTTGGAAAAACAAGGTGCAAAACAACCGTTCTTATTCGAAACACTTATTTCATTAGATATTGTTTTGCGGCAAAGAGATTGTCGTAAAATTTTTTTGGCGAGAGACACTGCGGGAAATGCACACGGTGCAGTATATATTGTTTATGATAACCTTAAAAAATCGGCGCATTATTTAATCGGCGGCAGTAATCCGGAGTTGAGACAAAGCGGTGCAGTAATGTTATTACTTTGGAGTGCTATTTTAGATGCCGGCAATCGCGGTTATACGCTTTTCGATTTTGAAGGTAGTATGATACCGAATGTTGAAAATGCTTTCCGTAATTTCGGAGCCACACAAACCCCTTTTTTCAGAATCACAAAGTCACAAAATAAATTTTTATATATTTTGACTTTGTTTTTCCCGAATTACAAATAGAAATTAGCTTATAGCTCTGAGCTCTGAGCTATAAGCCTTGATCTTTTAAATAGAAAAGAATAAAACTCCTTTTTGTATAGCTCACAGTTTATACCTTACAGCTCAAGAACTATAACCATTTCTCTTTTTTATACCACTCCGCCGTTTGCTTTACACCGGTTTCGAGATCATATTTTCGTTTAAAATGCAATTCGGAAAAAATTTTCGGCGTTTCGGTGTGCCAATTGCCTGTATAATAACGCATTTTTTCCGAATTAATGAGCGTGGTTTTTTTTTGCAATGATCCCGCTTTCCCTGATACGCCGGCAATAAAATTTAATAAAAATAACGGCAACGGTATTCTTATTGCTTTTTTGTTTAAGGCTTTTTTAATCGCATCACTGAACGCGTTCGACATATAATTCTCGCCGTCGGTAACGAGGTATTTTCCGCCGTTCATGCCGTTTTCTAAAACCAAAAACATTGCTGATGTTAAATCTTCGGCATGAATCAAACTGATTTTTTGCGGCTGCATACCCGTTTGAGCATCAACACCTTTTGAAATCATTTTAAAAACGGTGAGCAAATCTTTATCTCGTGGACCGTAAACACCTGTCGGTTGAACAATGGAATATGGAAAAGGGCAAGACGTTTTCAAAAAATTTTCCGCCGCTAACTTACTGCCGCCGTATCCGCCCGGTATCGGACGTGGTGTATCGTCGGCATGAATCACAGTATCCGAAGCTGCCGGTCCCACTGCTGCCATACTACTGACATAAAGAAATTTTTTTGGAGGCTGGTGCGATAAAGCACGCACAAAACGCTCGGTATGTTCGGTGTTTGTGTAAAAATAATCTGATTCCTTTAAAACTTTTGTTGCTCCGGCATTGTGAATCACGTAATCAAATGTGCCGGCTTGTCGCAGTTTTTCCTTCATTTCAATTTCGTTGCCGAAATTAAGTTCTAAAAAGCGGATTCGTTTGTCTTGTAAATAAGTTTTATCGCTTGTTTTGCGCACGGCTGCAGTTACTTCCCAATTTTTTTCGAGCGCATATTCTACTAAATAGCCGCCAATAAAACCACTCGCTCCGGTGATAAGAATTTTCATGTTTAGGATTTACGTTGAAGCAGTACGTATTTCACCGGATAAAATTTTATGCGATGAAGCACGTTATTGGTAAAGTGTAAAATTACACTTTTTTATTTATTTTACATTCCTTTACACTAACCCGCAGCCTTAATTCGTTTAAAACGTTTAACTTGCAGCGTTTAAAAGCTGCGAAAACTTAAAACAACTCATGTTGTCTAAGTTTTACAACTTCAATGATGTAGTATATTAACCTGTAACCGATAACCCATAAATTATGCTGCTACGTTTACTTATTTTATTTCTCGGATTAATTGTATCCGCTCCTTTGTCGGCACAAAAAGCACAACGTGTTACAAAATCTGACCTAGAAGGTTATTGGTTCGGCACCGGTTCGGAAGATGTGAACACGCGCCACAGAGAAAAATTCGATTACGAATTGCAGGTGCGCGTTGTCGGTAACAAAGTTGAAGGATTTTCTATCACGACACTCACAATTGACGGACAGAAATATGTAGCGAAAGCAAAAATTGCCGGCGAGCTTCACGATAATTATTTGAAATGCCGAGAAACTGAAAATTATTATGAAGAAAGATTACCAATGGGTACAAATTGGGTACCGTTTGATAGAATGGAACTTATTTTGAGAAAAAAAGGGGAAAAATGTACGCTCGAAGGTTTGTATGAAGTACAAGGCGGCATAGATTTCGGCAGAATAAAGTTAGAGAAAACGCCGCCGCGCGTATGAAAAAAAAAATTTGGGATGTGTTGATTGTCGGTCAAGGTTTGGCGGGATCTATACTTGCACACGAATTATCGGAACGCGGACTCAGTGTGTTGGTCGTTGATAAAAAAAATATCGGCGTTACGAGTTCATCTATTGCTGCGGGCATTATTAATCCGATTACGGGTATGCGTTTTGTTAAATCGTGGCGTATTGATGATTTTTTGCCGTTGGCACGCAAAACTTATAAAAATTTAGAAAAAAAATTAGACACAATACTTTGGTACGATAAAACTATCCTGCGCACGATTCGTCTTGCTGAAGATGAAA
>JAYTIA010000276.1:0-1854 GCA_043732145.1 Saprospiraceae bacterium | reverse complement strand
GTGTGGAAATTAAATAAAATCAATTACGAATTACGAATTAATAGTTTAATAGAACGTTGCCCTATTCTGCTGCCGTAACACTTTAAGTATGTTTTAATTTTATTCACAATTATTCGTAATTCGTAATTTGTAATTGAATTAATTTGTAATAATAAAATCCTAAATCTAAAATCTCAATGACACCATCTATTAAACTTTTTTCGACGTTATACCTCGTCGTTTGCGCTTCTATTTTTTCCTCAACAGCACAACAGGAACAAGTGCTTGGTTTTACTCAAGAACTCTGGCAATCCAATTTAACCAATCCGGCGATGCTGCCCGAAAAAAAAATCCATATCATGTTGCCGAGTGTTTTTGTTTCGGGCAATACTGATTACTCACTCAATGATTTTATTCATGTAGATCCCGAATCCGGTCGCCGTCAACTTATTGATACTGTTATTTTGGCAAAATTGACCAACAGTAATAAATTAGCAGCAAATACAAATATCCAAACTATTGGTGCTTCTTTTCCGATTAACAATAAAATTCGCGTCAGTGTAAATCATGCTATTATTGGCGATAGTAAATTTGATATTTCGGGTGATTTGGCGCGTGGTGTTGTGCGCGGTATTTCACAATTTGCCGGCAGAACAGTTGCGCTTGGCTCCGCAGAAAACGGAAATTTGCGCAACGAATTAGGTATCGGTATATCTTACGCGCTCAACGGTAATATTAATTTAGGGGTGCGCGTAAAATTACTTTCAGGTGTTGCCGGCGTTTTTACACCTACTACAAAAGTAGATGCTACTTTCGACGCCGCAGCCAAACAAATAAATTTCAATAATGATTTCAGTGTAATGACGTTTTCTGAAAATAGAATAAAAGATATTGCCGGCAATTTAGTCAGCCCATTTTCATCTAACAGCGGGTTTTCTTTCGATTTGGGCGGTACATTTAAGTTGGGTAAACTCAATTTTTCTGCAAGCCTTTTAGATATTGGCGGCAGTATCAATTGGAAAAATGGAGGCAAAACTTATAGTACAAAAGGTAATTTCACATACAACGGCAATAACGCCGCTGATTTGTTTAATCCGGCGAAAACGGGTTATTTAGACTCGCTGAAAAAATATATAGGTTACACGGAAACACCGTCGGCGACTTATACGCAAAATTTGCCGCTGCGCATTTATTTGAGCGGTAGTTATGAAGTGAACAATTATTTGCGTCTCGGTGCCTTGTTTTATAATGAAGGCGGAAATAATTCTCAATCCGGTATTGTATTCGATGCTTCTACGCACATCGGTAAAATTGTCAATTTCGGATTGAGTTACGGTTCGCGTTATGGTTCATTCAATAATTTGGGTACGCACTTGACTTTAAATTTAGGACCCGTTCAACTTTATGGCTTGACTGATAATGTTTTGGCTCTCTTTACTCCTTATGATGCAAAAAGCGCGAGCGGCAGATTGGGTGTGAATTTGGCGTTTTAATTTTTTTGATAATAAAATTTACCGGCGGCATTCGATATGATTATATCGGATGCCGCTGTTTTAATATTTACAAGTCTCAATACTTATTTTTGGCAAATTAAAAAGTGTACGCCTGCATTAAATTATTTTATATTTTTTGAGAAATCGCACCGGTATCGAATTTTTTGTAATTTTGTAAAATAAACTGAAAGTAATTTAAAAACGAATAATAAATAATGACAACCAACGAAAAAATTGCAATTGTACGTGCTTGTATGGCAACTGAAAATATCGCGGCGTTTATCATTCCTACGAGCGACCCGCACCAATCGGAATACGCCGCCGACTTTTGGAAATTCAGAACTTGGATTTCCGGATTTAAAGGTTCGATGGGTTATGTTGT
>JAYTIA010000275.1:0-5063 GCA_043732145.1 Saprospiraceae bacterium | reverse complement strand
GCATTAAAATACGTACTTCGCATTGGCTGCTGTTGAGATAGAGCGGTAAACGGTTAGCAATAGCAGAGAGGACAGATAGTTCCGTGTAAGGTTCCATCTCCTGCGCAATAATCAGAATTTTCTTTTTAGTCATTTCACGATTCGGGTGATGCTCATTTACTCTGAGAATAATTTTCTCAAAAATTCGGCACAAAATTAAAACATTTTTATCCAATTTTTTACATTTTTTCTAAATTGGTTTTATTAATGCCGAAATTTGACGTTTCGGTTTAACTTTGCAAGTAGTTATTGGTGTTTGTTTAATTGCTTAATTGGTTAATTAGTGATTGGTTTGTGAATAGAATTTTCAAAATTTTAAAAATTTCCCGAATGTGCACTTTATTTAAGAAATTATTTCATTTCTCACATTTTATCAATTCCGATAATTCTATTCAGAAACCAATCGCAAATAACCAATTCCCTTTAAACCAATCAACCAATTCCCAATTAACCAATCACTGATCACCAATAACCAAAATAATGCTGCTGCTTAAACAGATTGCCGATTTACAAAAATATTTAAATACGCTGCGAGCGAAAGGTGCAACCATTGGTTTCGTGCCGACAATGGGCGCGTTGCATAAAGGACATGTATCATTGGTAGAACGTTCAAGAGCTGAATGTCAAGCAACGGTGGTAAGTATTTTTGTTAATCCGACACAATTTAATAATGCCGCCGATTTAGAAAAATATCCGCGTACTGCTGCTGATGATATTGAATTGCTGTCTGCCGCACGCGCCGATGTGCTTTTCATGCCGAGTATCGCAGAAATTTATCCTAACGGGATGAAACAACCACAGAAATTTAATTTCGGAAAATTAGATAA
This sequence comes from Saprospiraceae bacterium, assembly GCA_043732145.1. Taxonomy (GTDB): domain Bacteria; phylum Bacteroidota; class Bacteroidia; order Chitinophagales; family Saprospiraceae; genus JAAFJT01. Next base: position 4,197 of record JAYTIA010000275.1, on the reverse strand, counting down.
AGTTTTGGAAGGACAATTTCGACCGGGACATTTTGATGGCATGTCGCAAGTGGTCTATCGGTTATTGGAAATTGTGGAGCCGAATAAATTATACATGGGTCAAAAAGATTTCCAGCAATTTATGATTGTGCGGCGGATGCTCGAAATTTTAAAATCGGAAACAAAAATAGAAATGTGTCGCATTGTGCGTGAAAACGACGGCTTGGCAATGTCGAGCAGAAACGTGCGTTTAACACACGCCGATAGACTTCTCGCACCGAAAATTTATGAAGCATTGCAAGAAGCGCGTAATCGCATTGGTTCGAGTGGTCCGCGCGAAATTCAACAACTTACATTAAACAGATTGAAAAGCGAATCGCGTTTCAATGTCGAATACGTCGAAGTCGTTGACGGCAATACTTTAATGCCGATTATTGATTTTAGAGATAGTAATTCCGTCGTCGCGCTCACCGCCGTTTGGTTGGGTGAGGTGCGTTTGATTGATAATATTGTTTTGAAAGACAGTAGGTAATTGACAGTGGACAACGCCGATACTACTTTGTCGTTGTCAATTGTCAACTGTTCATTACGTCACACATATCCATCATAAAAGCATATTCCATCGCTGTTTCTTTAAAACGTTCGAAGCGACCGGAAGCACCGCCGTGTCCTGTTTCCATATTGCAAAACATATAGAGCGGTGCGCGTTTGTTGGTGCGGAGTTCGCGTAATTTAGCAATCCATTTTGCCGGCTCCCAATATTGTACTTGCGAATCGTGTAAACCCGTCGTTATCAGCATCGGCGGATATTTTTTTGCTGTAACGTTATCATAAGGTGAATAAGATTTCATGTAGTGATAGTATTCTTCATTTTTCGGATTCCCCCATTCATCAAACTCGCCGGTAGTGAGCGGAATTGTTTCGTCGAGCATTGTACTGACGACATCTACAAAGGGTACGGCGGCAATGACGGCTCGCCACATTTCCGGACGTAAATTAATAACGGCTCCGATGAGCAATCCGCCGGCAGACCCACCCATCGCACACAATTTATTTTTTGCGGCATAGCCTTCCTTCACCAAGACATCACCGCATGCGATGAAATCCGTAAAAGTATTTTTCTTTTTTAAAAGTTTGCCGTCGTCGTACCAAGCGCGACCGAGTTCTTGTCCGCCGCGAATATGCGCGATGGCAAAAACGAAACCGCGATTCAAGAGGCTCAAACGCGCAGAACTGAAACTTGGGTCAATCGAATGTCCGTAAGAACCGTAGGCGTATAACATCAACGGATTTTTATTTTTCTTGAACATTTTTTTGTTGTACACCAATGAAATCGGCACTTTCACACCGTCTTCGGCAGTGGCATAAACGCGCTTGGAAAGATAATTTTTCGGATCGAAAGTCGCATCCAACACCGCTTCTTGTTTTAATTGATTGAAAGTGCGCGTTTGCATATTGTAATCATACACCGTTGAAGGCGTGGTCATACTCGAATAGCCGATGCGCAAAATATCTGTATCGTATTCCGGATTCGTGCCGGTATAGGACATATAAACTTCTTCATCGAAGGGAATGTAATGGATTTTGGATTTTGGATTTTGGATTTTTCATCATCCGTTACTCGTCCTAAATCTTCAATAATACATAACTTAGTTAACCCTTCTTTGCGTTCGGAGAGGACGAGATATTTTTTAAACACATCGAAACCTTCTAAAAGTACATCGTCGCGGTGCGGAATGAGTTCTTGCCAATGCGCTTTTTTGGTTGATAATTGTCCATTGTCCATTGTCCATTGAACCGTCATCAACCGAAAATTTTTTGCTTGCCAATTAGTGAGGATATAAAAAGTATCTTCGGAATGGTTGATGGAATACTCGTGATCGCGTTGACGTGGTTCAAAAATTTGCCAATCTCCGGTCGGATTGTCGGCGGGTAAAAAACGATATTCGGTAGAAATCGTTGAATGAGAGCCGATAAGCAGATATTTTTCCGATTTAGTTTTGCCCACACCGCACACAAAAGTTTCGTCTAATTCTTCATACACACAAATGTCGTCGTTAACAGCAGTTCCCAAAACGTGGCGCATGATTTTGTGCGTGCGCAGGGTTTCTGTATCTTTAAGTGTATAAAAAATCGTTTTATTGTCGCTCGCCCATACCGCTCCGCCGCTCGTATTCGGAATTGTTTCCTGCAGATATTCACCCGTTGTTAAATTTTTGAAATGCAGTGTGTATAATCTCCGACTCACTGTATCCACACCATAAGCCATAATGTTATTGTCCGGCGAAATACTTCTTCCGGCAATAGTATAATACGAAAATCCCTTCGCCAAGCCATTCACGTCCAATAAAATTTCTTCCGGACTCTCTAAACTCGTGTATTTGCGTGCATGTATCGGATATTCAAAACCTTCTTCAAAGCGCGTGATGTACCAATATTTATTATAAAAATACGGTACACTCATGTCATTTTGTGCGAAACGGTCAACGATTTCTTTGTATAATTTTTCTTGAAACGCCTTCGTATGTTTCATTTTTTCTACTCCGTACGCATTTTCGGCATTCAAATAAGCGATGACTTCCAGATTTTCGCGGTCTTTTAACCAAAAATAATTATCAATACGGCTATCGTTATGAATAGTCAGCGTTTCGGGTTTTCTTTTTGCTTTCGGTTGAATCATACTTAGATTTTAGATTTTAGATTTTTTGGTTTCTGAATTAGGATTTTCAGAATTAAACAAATCCTATAAATCCTAATTCAGAAACCAAAAAATCAATCAAACAAAACGTCCTCATCGGAATTTTTTTTCCGATGAGGACGCAAAGTTAGGGAAAAATTATTCATCGTTCATCATTTCTCATTCAATTACCCTTTCCAAGTTTTTTCGCTTCTTATAAATCGGTACAGTTGAACAAGGTTCGCCGTACATAATACTAAGTGCGTGCGGCAATAATTTTTGTGTGAGTGCTATATACGCTTCAGTCGGTACAGGTTTATTGCCGCAACCTTTTATCACGATGCGTTTGTTTTCAAAATCGGTAACATCAAAATTTTTGAGCGCGTTAAAATAATGGGCTTTCAAAAATTCTTCTTCCGTACCTTGAAAAAGGTTTTCGACAAAAGGTGCGGCGTGTGTAGCGACCAACATATAAGCCCAAGTCGGAATAATAGCATCGGCAGAACAAAAGACCAATAAATTCTTATCTTGAAACTGCGACCAATCAAAATTTTTACAAACTTCTCTGAAATCTTTTTCTTTCAAAATTAATTCCATAAAAAGATATGGTTTTAGATCGAAAGAAGCGAGAGCTGCTTTCGGAAAAAAATCTTCTAAGTTGAGCGTAATTAGTCCACTTTCCGCCACACGATTGATAAGTGGCGCATCTATATTCAAGTCCGGCATTTTACTTTAATTTTGATTTAAAACAAATTTGGTTAAGAAATAGTTCTTGAAAATAGTTTCAGTTTGTTTAAATAGTTGCTTTACGCACTTGCCGATAAATTTTTACGCAAGGTACTCAAAGTACGCCGCATAGGACGCAAAGAAAAAATCCACTGATAGATTTATCTAAAAATTTTATTTTTTTAAGCATCTTTTAAAAAAATACGCTGCTTGTTTGGTTTTGTCGCATAACACATGGAATTTTGCAACAATAAAAAAATAGTTATTAGGTATTGGGTATCAGGTATTAATATTTAGCACCCAATACTCAAATACCCAATACCCAACAACTAACTGCGTATGCCTATTATAGAAATCAGAGTACCATCAATAGCCGAATCCGTTACGGAAGTGACGCTGTCTGTGTGGTTGAAACCGAACGGTGCGGTAATAAAAATTGACGAACCGATTTGCGAATTTGAATCGGATAAAGCGACTTTAGAATTACCGGCAGAAGTAGCCGGCACTTTAATTCACGTAGCTGAAGAAGGCAGTGATTTAAAAATCGGCGATGTCGTTGCGCGTATTGATACAGATGCAGCCGGCGCGCCGGCACCGGCACCGGCGAAAAAAGTAGAAGCTCCCGTTGTCGCTACGCCCGCCGCACCCGAAGTTTCGACAAAAAATTATGCTTCAGGTACACCTTCACCGGCAGCAGAAAAATATTTGGCGGAATCGGGTTTGAAACCGGAAGAAGTTTCAGGTACCGGTAAAGACGGGCGCATCACGAAAGATGATGCCTTAAAAGCCATTGAAAATAAACCCGCAGCACCTGT
>JAYTIA010000274.1:0-5071 GCA_043732145.1 Saprospiraceae bacterium | reverse complement strand
ATCTAACGGATTTTGGTCCGGTCCATCATCAAGATCGCCCATAGTGCCTTCGGCTTTCAGTATTTTTAAAACTTTATAAAATTTAGACGCACGGTCTTTGTCACTTGCGCGGCAAATACAAAGTATAAAACATTTCCAAAACGGGTGACTCATTATGGTTCCGCCTGCCCATAAAGTTTCATCGTCCGGATGTGCTACTATTATTGCTACCGATTTACTGATTTCGACCAAGATTCAAAGATTTACACGATTTAGATTTGTTATTTTTAATAAGGCTTTCTTGTAAAAAAGTGAACAAAAGATTTTATAAGCATTTCTCGCAGATATGCCCTAATTTTTCCCGCAGATTTACGCAGATTTTCTAAACTTAGTACTACAAGCATTTGCGTTTTAAAATCTGCATAAATCTGCGAAAAATTTGTTTTTATAAAAAAACCCTAACTATTTTAAAGACTCAATAATTTTTACTTTTTATTCTAAAATATTTTTCAATCGTTAATCGCGCCATCAAATAACTTACAGTAGATTCCGATCCTTGATTGAGATTAATAGATGTTTCTTCCAATCCATCATAACAACCACCGGTGCATGGATTATAAATAATTTGATGCAAGTGATTTTCCCCCAAGAACCAATTAAAAGCTGTTCTCATTTTATGAGCATAATTCGCTTCTCGAAACACTTCATAAAACTTACTTAATGCCAAAATCGTATAGGCAACATCAATAGGTTGTTCTCCGTGTTCTGCCGAAATCTGCCCTTTTTGTAACCAAGTTTTATTTGAAATAACTTTTATTCTGCGCTCATTAAATGTCAACGACAAAAGAAAATCAAAAGAGTCTTTAGCAATCACTTTATAGCGCATATCATTCGTTTCCAAATAAGCGCAGAGCATTGCTTCCGGTAAAATACTATTGCCGTAAGTCAAATAACTTTCAAACCACTGCCAATTTGGTTCCGATTCATGTCGATACATCTGAACTAACCTGTTCGCAAGTGTATTGATAAGTGCAGTGTATATCGTTGATTTTTTTTCAAGATTGTAGTAGTACAAACCCTTAATTACAAAAGCCATAGTGCGTGTAGAGTGTAATGTCTCTAAATGCATCAATGCTTTTTGCATAACAGCATCGGCTTGTTTTATTAATTTCGGTGGCAATAACGCGCTTTGAGAAATCAAAAATCCCAATGCCCAAATTGCACGCCCGTTAGAGTCGGACAAATTAGTTTCGTAATTCTGTTCTGTGAATTTTTTGTCTTTATCTACATAATTTAAAAAACTACCATCACGCTGCTGACAAAATTTTATAAAAGTCAGATAAGTATTTATTTCACGTAAGTCGGATGTGTTTCTTGTTAATTCATAGTGCATACATAAAGCTACCAAAGCGCGGGCATTGTCATCTAAAGTATAACCCGTTTCAATATCGGGTTGATTAATTTTAGAAAACTGAATGATACCGACATCAGTCGTCATTCTTTTTACGTGTTCTAAGTTGAGAGCAGGTATGCGATATTTCAGAGCCAACATCTGCGCGTTTTTTTCCCCAAGCATGTCTTTTTTATAATCTACTGCTTTTTGCAACAATAAAGCATGAGCCAGTGCGGAATTTTCCCAGGCTGTCGGTACAATATGGTGCAAAGCACTCGCGCTAAATGCCATTCTTAACGACTCATCATTTAGCAGGCGATTAACAGCTTCCGCCAATTGTTGAACATTTTGAAAATCTACGATTATACCCGTATTTTCTTTTAAAATTTCCTTGGCATGAGGTATTGGTGTTGAGATAATTGGGCAGCCGCAACTCATTGCATAAGAAAAAGTACCACTCACTGCTTGGTGCGGATCTTTTGATGTAAAGAGATATATATCTGTCAGTTGCAAATACTCTAACAAATCATGCAACGGAAGATATTCATTAATAAATTTTACGTGCGCTTCGATTTCTAAAGATGAAACTTTTGCTTCCAACATATCGCGATACTTTTCTCCTTCTTCTTTTTTTACGGTCGGATGCGTTTTACCTAATACAAGAAACATTACATCGGGATTTATTTTTACGATTTCGGGCAAAGCATCTAAAGTAGTTTCAATACTTTTTCCGGAACTCAAAAGACCGAAAGTAGAAAGCACTTTTTTTCCGATTAATTCATATTTTTCTTTTAAAAATTTTTTATCCAAATGTTTCACCAAATGCGTACCGTGCGGAATGACAACAATTTTTTCATTCGAAATACCATATTCCTCCTTCAAAATTTGTCCGGCGTTATTCGTCATGACTATGACAGAAGCTGAAGCCGCGACGAGATTACGTACTTTTGTTTTTAATTCTTTATCCGGTTGCGGCAATACTGTATGAAAAGCAACAATAACGGGTTTAATGACTGTATGTAGAAATTGCAGTAAATCAATTTCATGCGTACTGTCAAAAAAACCAAATTCATGTTGCATCACAACGAGTTGAACACGTTTGTCATTATTGATAGAATTTTTCAATTTAACATAATGCGCCGGATTATTAGTATTAAGTATGTATTTAACTTCTTCCGGATAAATATTATTCACATTTCCCGATTCTAAAGCACAAACTTTCAAAGAAAAAGAGTCACTAAATTGATTATTAAGTGCTTTGATTAAATCTTGAGAATAAGTAGCAATGCCGCATTCTCTCGGCGGATAAGAGGTAATGAATAAAATTTCAGGCAAAACCGTTTCTTTAACCGGATAAGCAGTGATATTTTTTTGAACAGGACTTGGCAAAGAAGCCGTCATTACATCGCGCCCGTAATCTTGAAGAAATTGTTTGTTCATTTTTTAGATACTTTAAATCGTTAAAGAAGTAAGATTTTCTTGACATGATAATAATTCTGCTAATAGTGCAGATAAACTAACGGAAGCACAAGCAATACGCTCATCGGCAGCACCATAATAGATGTACAACTTATCACCGAATAATGCCGCTCCTGTGGGGAAACATACGTTATGAACTTCTCCTTGCAATTCCCATTCTTCCTCCGGTTTGAATAATGGCACCGGTAAACGAGCAATTTCTTTCTGCGGATTTTCTAAATCTAACAAAGCTGCACAAGCATTATAGACATACCCTACCGCACTATCGTGCACGCCATGATAAATTATCAACCAACCGTGTTTTGTTTCTATCGGCGGACAACCGGCACCGATGTAACTTATTTCGTGATCACACTTTGGCGTGAGTGCAATATTGTTGTCTAAGTGCATAAAATAATTATCCCAAAAATCTTTAGTCAACTCACTCAATTCATTGACGCAAACGATCTGAATATCCGGTTTAATGCGGTGCAAAAAGAAAAGTTTATTATTTATTCTTCTGGGAAAAAAAACAACATTTTTATCCCAGACAAAAATCTTTTTACTTGGTTTCGTAACTGCAACAAGCGGGATTAATCGATTATAACGCGCATATTTTTCGTTGAGTGGTGTTTGAAAAGTAGCAAGTCGTTGAAGATCTTCATAAATTACTTGCGGTACTATAATGCCTTGTTTCTCAAAAGTAACTAAATCTTTTGAAGTAGCCAATGCTCCTAAAGCGTTTACACCATCGTAAGCCGTATAAGTTAGATAGTATAAATCATCAATTTTTACGATACGCGGATCTTCAACACCATGCGATTCATAATCGAATTGCGAGAAAAGAACGGGCATATCTGAACGCTCTGATACCGTCACCGGGTCTGATAACTTGCAATAGCCCAAACTCGAATAGTTACCTTTGCTCACCGCCCGGTAATACATATAAACGTCATTGCCTTCGCGAATAACAGCCGGATTTAAAACGCCTTCGTTTTCAAATCCTAATGCCGTTTTATTCAATATTACGCCTTCTTTTTTTACTTCTAACATATTAGATGTGACTACTACAATGATTAAATTCCAAACGTAGGCTTTTTAATACTTCTTGCTCTGTCATATCCCTTTCAGTTGCTGCTTGTTTTAGATCTTTTTGATTAAAATAAAATAAGTTGATTAGCGGATAATTATCATTGAACGGTTTATATTCCGTCAAGCCGATTGTCTCTAAATGCTTCAATGTACGTTGAAATGTTTCAATCAGCAATTTTCTACAAAGACCGGGATGATTCTCTACAAGCATTTCCTTTTTATATAATTCAAGAAAAACTTTTTTAAGTATTTCTTCCGAAAGTAAATCATCACCGGTCATTTTTGTGATTATACCAAACATCATGGGTGCATAATTGTCATAAGCGTATTCTACCGACGCAACAGTTTGAGTAAATTTTGTAGTGCCCACTACATTGGATTGTTTTAGGTAAAGAGGCATTTTGTGAATTTCTTTTATAGGAAAATTTTAGTGCTGCAAAGATGGGCGTTTTACAAAACAGAAGCATTACATAATTTTCGAGAAAAATTACATAATTCACACTTGATTATTTTTCTTTTTGTCATTTTGGAAATCCGCTAATTGCGTTTTCAGGGATTCTAAATAGTCTTTGAATCCGTCTGTGGTCATGTCTCCGTCATTACCGTGAGTTAACATGGGTGTTTCGCGTAAATACTTATAGAGTTCAGGAAATTCTTTCTGAATTTTTTCCGTAATTTCTAAAATTTCTTGCATTACATCTTGTTTCATTTTAATTATTTTTTTATGAAAAAGTCGGCATTTATGCCAAAAAAATCCCGAAACTTCTATTTCTGAAAGTTCGGGATATAATATGCTTTTAAAACCCTAAATTCAACCTTGCAAAAATTTATGCAATTCTTCTTTTGTTTTTCCCACTTTTGCAGCAATTTTTCCCATCATTTCATCTTTTTTACCTTCAGCAAACAGAAAATCATCGTCAGTTAGTGTAGCAAAAGATTGTTTGAGTTTTCCTTTTTGTTCTTCCCAGATTCCTTTTAATTCAGTAGTATTCATTTCAAAAGTTTTTTTAAAGTGATAAGAATATTATATAATGCTACAAAGGTGCGCATGCAACTGCAACTAACTGTTACACAATTTTGGAATTAAATTACATGATTCACACCTCAAATAGTAAAGTGTGAATCATGTAACTTAATTCCAAAATTGTG
>JAYTIA010000273.1:0-5076 GCA_043732145.1 Saprospiraceae bacterium | reverse complement strand
TTTGGTTGAACAATTTTCAAAACCGACGCATTACCGCGAAAGATTTTTGGTGAAAACCGGACAAACTTTTTCTTCTATTGATGCCGGCGATGTTGCTTACTTTTATTCCGAAGACAGTCTCACGCATTTAGTAACGACACAAAATAAAAAACATTTATTGGAAAATACGCTCGATGAACTCGAAGCTGTCATTCACCCGCAAAAATTTTTTCGCATCAATCGCAAAATAGTTGTCAGTTTTTCGACGATACAAAAAATCAGTCCGCATTTTAATGGACGTTTAAAATTGGAAATTATGCCCGTTTATTCGGAAGAAATTTTTGTTGCGCGCGAACGCGTTTCAGATTTTAAAGCGTGGTTGGGCGGATAGTGATTTTAGTCATTGGTGATTGTTCATTACTGAGTACTTTATTTTCTATAATAAATGGCACAACCCACCGATTTTGTTTTTGAATGTGTTACAGATTTACCTTGCAATAATTCATCTAACGCATTCGGGATATAGGGTGTTGCTTTTTCCGGTACTTGACCGTTATCGTCAATGGCTCCTGCATATTTTATATGAAAAGTATTATTTTTTTCTTTCCAAATAATATACGCCTGCGGAGTATGCTCTGCCTGAAAATCTTTTCCGACAATTTGAGCAGCATCTTGTAAATAAGGAAAAGTAAATTTTTCTGTTTTAGCACGCTCACGCATCAAATCAAAAGTTTCTTCTTCATAAACCACAGAGTCCATAGCATTAATTGCAAGCAAAGGAATGCCCAAAGGTTTATATTTAGCATCAATAAAATTCAATCGCTCTGAATATAATTTAGCAAACGGACAATGATTACAAGTGAAAATCACAACAAAACCCTTAGCATTCGGATAATCATTCAAGCCGATAAATTGCCCATTCACGTTGCGCAATGAAAAATTTTGAATTTCTTTATCCTGAAAAATGTTTTTTTCAATCGTTTTAAAACTATTGAGTGCAAAAATTGAGGCAATGAATGCGGCGTAAAAGAGTATTTTTTTCATAATCATTCCTTAATAAATTTTTTAGTCACTATTTGTTTTGTTTTAAAATCAGTCATCTGCACGAAATAAATACCGGCTGAAAAAGAACTCATATCAATACCCGCAGCTAATTCCGGACGCGGCAACATATAAATTGTTCTGCCGACTGCATTCATTACCTTGACGTAATAAACTTCGGTATTAACATCAGCAAGTTTTATGCAAAGGCGATTCGAAACGGGATTCGGATATAGTGCGTAATCTATTGCCGCTTCTTCAATATTAGTTGTAGCTGTTGTACTTTTTACAACAAATTGTCCCATCATTCCGCCATCTTCATGGTTTGCAAAATGACAATGATACATATACGGGTAACTCGGGTCAGCAAAATCATCAAACTTGGCAACAAATGTTACCGACTCACCGCGCGGCAAATAGGCAACATCTTTCCAACCCGATTCATAATCGGCAACTGCGCCGGAGCTTCTTGAAACTATTTTAAATTGTACATCGTGAATATGAAAAGCATGACCGAAGATGTTATTATTAGTAATCGTCCATTTTTCAACGGCGTTCAAATTGAGAGTATAATTAATTTTGTTTAAAACAAATGGTGTATTGTCGAAAGAAAATTCGGCAAGCCCTATATTTGTTCCATTTGTTACGGTAATTGTTCTATTAACAGTGGCATCGGCTGCAGTCAAATAAGTATTGTTCACTAAAGTTGTCGGCACCGCAGTAATAGGATTAGATGTCGCGGCGGTAACATTAATATGCAATACACCAAAATCTTTATTGTTTAATATACTACCGTTAAGTCCGCTTTGATTGGGTTCTGCACCCGGAAAACCGAAGGCCTGTCCTGAGTTAAAAGCTTTCAAATCTAAACTCGAACCGACAGCATCATTACCCAAATTTACCATAATCTCAACGCGCTCACCGACCATTAATTTTACGCGCGTCACTGCAATAGGTGTATTCACTAAGCCGCCGTCATTGCCAATTACATAAAAAGTGCGGTTATCACTAAAACCTAAATTATAGCCGCGTTCAATTTCGGCATTTAAAATTCTGAGTCGAATATACTGTTTGGGCAGACTGACTTGAGCAGATGGCACACCGTTAGCAAGCATATAGTCGCCGTATTCGCTGATAGTTTTTCCGTCGGTGAGTGTAAAAACATTGTCTGATGTATAACTTCTGCTGGTCAAAGCTACAGGAATATCATCAACGCCATAAGTACGCGGCAATTTCAAAGCAGCTTCTTGCGCATCTCTGATAATAATAAATCCGCCAATCCCTTTTGTGATTTGCTGAAGCGACATTTGGTGCAAGTGCGGATGATACCATTGATGTAGCCGCTTGATTTTTCACAGTCCAATAAGGTTGCCAAACAGTTCCGGGCGGAATAACTTGATGCGGTCCGCCATCCATTACTGCCGGCAAGTGCATACCGTGCCAATGCAGCGTCGTCGAGTCGTTGAGTTTGTTGGTGACATTCATTTTAACCAAATCACCTTTATTCATAAAAAGTGTCGGTCCCCAAAATTTACTTTTATTAATACCACCGGTTATAGTTTGATTGCCTGTTCTCAACTGCGCGAAAGTATCTTTTATCACTAAATTAAAAGTAGTACCTGAAATCGTATCGGGTATCCAAAGTGTACTGTAAGTCTGCGCTTGTGTAGCATTGCCTATTTGATAAATAAAAAAAATAAGTAAAAGAAATTGCTTCATCGAGAAATAATTTTAGTGAAAGAAAATACCCTAAATCTTTAGACGATTTTTATATTAAAAACTTGCGGCACCATCTCGAAAAATAAACCAAGGGATAAATTTATTTTTTGAGGCTGATTTAAAAACTAACACCAACCATTATTTATTTCCTTGACGAAACAAATACTATATACCTTGCGTTTTGTATCTTTGTTAAAACATTTAAAATAGAGCGAAAGAAAATAGAAATCGTTGATAATAAGCAGTCAATTTTATAAATTTTCTTTCGTAAATCGTAATCCGTAATTCAGAATGATAGAAACACAATTCAAATCAGACGCGGCGGCAGTAGATGCTTTAGCACAAGCTTATAAAGATTTAACCGCAGAAATTAAAAAAGTAATTGTCGGACAAGATGAAGTCGTGCGGGCAATTATCATTTCGCTTTTTGCGAACGGTCATAGTTTGTTGGTGGGTGTGCCGGGTTTAGCGAAAACGCTTTTGGTGAGTACAATTGCAGAAGTTTTAGATTTAGATTTCAAACGCATACAATTCACGCCGGATTTAATGCCTTCCGATATTACGGGTTCAGAAATTTTGAGCGAAACACGTCAATTTCAATTCAATAAAGGTCCGTTGTTTGCAAATATCGTTCTCGCCGATGAAATAAATCGAACACCGCCGAAAACACAATCGGCACTGCTCGAAGCCATGCAAGAACGCAGCGTTACCGTAAGCGGCAAACGACATTTGTTACCCTCGCCATTTTTTGTTTTGGCGACACAAAATCCGATTGAACAAGAAGGTACGTACCCGTTGCCGGAAGCACAACTCGATCGGTTTATGTTCAACGTACCGCTCGATTATCCGAGTTACGCCGAAGAAATTGAAGTCGTGAAAAATACAACTTCGGCACGTCAAGTCAAACTCAATAACATCATTACCGGCGAAGAAATTTCAGCGTTTCAAAACTTGGTGCGCAAAATTCCAGTGTCTGATAATGTGTTGAATTACGCCGTGAGTTTAGCCGTAAAAACGCGCCCGAACACACCGCAATCACCGAAAATTGTGAACGATTATATTACTTGGGGTGCCGGCCCGCGTGCGTCGCAGTATTTGGTTTTGGGTGCAAAATGTCATGCTGCCATAAAAGGCAAATATTCGCCGGATATCGAAGACGTTCAAGCCGTTGCGGCGTATGTTTTGCGTCACCGCGTCGTTATTAATTACAAAGCGGAAGCCGCTAAACTTTCGGCTGATAAAATTGTACGAGAATTGTTTTAAGTTTTTTTTCTAATCATAATTTTTAAGATTGTCAAGATGTACGTGATTTCAAAATTAAAATTATTTACATCTTTAAAATCTTAAAAATCTCGATTCAGACAACGGTAATTACTACCTGACAAATTTCGTTGGCACATTGCGCCCTATATGCGTTCGCGGAACGACAAAACACACACCGCTTGAAAAACCGGACGCATCAAAACTCACCTTATTAATGCCTTGTTTCAAATTTCTATTTTTTAAACGCACTTCCGTTTCGAGCACGTTGTAAAAATGAAACATTGTATTCTGCTCCGAAAAAATAAAACACTTTCTAAAATTTAACTTAAAAAGATGTAATTTTGCGCGATTAATTGTCAACAATAAAATTATAAAAAATGGAGCATAAGCAACTCGCCCACGAACTAAAGGAAACATTTAATGAAAAAGGTGAAGCAGTAAGCCCGATTTTAGCACACGGCTTAAAAAATTATTTGATTGATATTGACGGTACTATCTGTGATGATGTACCGAATGAACAACCGGAACGTATGGCAACTTGTTTGCCTTATCCTGATGCGTTACGTATTCTGAATAAATGGTACGATGAAGGGCATATCATTTTCTTCTTTACGTCTCGCACCGAAGAACACAGAAAAGTAACCGAAGAATGGCTGCACAAACACAATTTCAAATATCACGGTATCCTTTTCGGTAAACCACGCGGCGGCAATTATCATTGGATAGATAATCACATCGTTAAAGCAACACGTTTCAGGGGAAAATTCACAGATCTTGTCGTAAAAGCGCATGACATTGAAGTTTTTCACGATTGATTCGGAATTAAAAAAGCAGTTAACTAAAACTGCTTTTTTTTGTTTTAATAGGGAAACGATAGTTATAGAGTAAACCTCAAATTATGAGCGAGCGGATTTTTCAATTGTCCATCGTCTATAGTCCATCATCTATTGTCTAAAATATGAACTTAAATGATATACAAAAGCCTATTGCATTAGAACTCGAAAAATTTGAGACGCATTTTCGCGCTTCAATGGAAAGTTCGGTGCCTCTGGTAGATAAAATCATGTACTACAT
>JAYTIA010000272.1:0-5081 GCA_043732145.1 Saprospiraceae bacterium | reverse complement strand
CAGCGAGTGCCGAGCGAAAGTTTTTTGAGCCTAAAAATTGCAAATCGAAAATCGAAAATCGAAAATATGTTTTCATTTCCCCCATTTAGTAAGTTGTTGCACAACTGCTTTAAAATCCTTCGGCAGGGTTGCTTCAAAAGTCATGGAGATATTTTTTGTCGGGTGCAAAAAAGTCAGTTTTGAAGCGTGAAGTGCCGTTCGTGCCATTAACGGCCGTTCTTCGGTTTCGGTTGGTGCATTAAAGCGATTGGTTTTAATGTCGTGCGCAAAAAGTGCGTCGCGTTTGCCGTAAATTGAATCAATAGCCAAAGGGAAACCTTGCGACTGAAAATGTACGCGAATTTGATGGGTGCGTCCGGTTTTTATATCCGCATTCACCAAAGTAAAATTTTTGAAACGTTCTACTACTTCAAATTCCGTCACTGATTCTTTGCCTTTTCGCGCCACCGTCATTCTCCCGGGAATAGTCGGATGTTCTGCAATGGGTTTATCAATTCTGCCGGTATCGTCCGGCATAATGCCTTCTACCAATGCTAAATAAATTTTTCTTGTTTCCCTATTTTCAAACTGCATAGACAGATGGCGGTGTGCGTGTTCATTTTTCGCAAAAACAAGCACGCCGGAAGTTTCACGGTCTATGCGATGAACGATGAAAACAGAATCCTGCGTTTGTCGTAAATTACCGAGAACGCTGGGAATTTTTGAATCATGCCTGTCAGGAATCGTCAGCATTTGTGCCGGCTTGTTGACAATGATGATGTCGTCGTCTTCAAAAATGATTTCTTGTTTTTGCATTGAGTCACGGTTTATAATCGCGGCACAAAAGTAATAAGGAATGAGAAAGAAATAAGTTCTGCCGGTAGGGTTAATTATTTTTTAGTTAGAATTTTTATCATTTAATAAGAATTATGAACATAAAAGAATAAGGCTAATGATAAAACTTATTTCTTTCTCATTCCTTAGGGTAGCGCAATTATTGTCATTCCGAAATCACACTAAAAACAATATTTTATTTTACGGCAAAAAAGAACATAAAAAACTGACCTAAATTGCAATTGCAAAAAAAACACAATTAATAACCGGTGGTTTGTAAAAAAACCAAAGAAAAATGTAAAAAAAACTAAAAAAATGTTGCGAATTAATTCTTCTTGCTATATTTGCGCTACCATTCCATGAAGCACTATAATCGTTGATTGTTATTTTATTTCTTTAGCAAGCATTGGACACAATTTAATTTTGATAGCAATTAGTTATTCATGAAATTACACAATAATGTACGGACACAACAAGCAATTTTTTACAAAAACCAACTTTAACTTTTTTTGTTTCTTTCTTTTTTTAGTAAATAATTTATATGCATTTCCTTCCGGTTCTCCGGTTTCGACGGCTTTGTTAAATAAATTTTATACGGAAGTCGCATCAAAAGAAGAAAAAAGTATTGGTATTCCTATTATAAGCAGTACTTGGACTGCTTTCAAGGAACTTAGCAACATCAATAACATTGATGAAACTGTCAATGCGGTTGCAGACAAAGAAACTTCTAATGCAAAAGAAACTGTCAATGCGGTTGCAGACAAAGAAACTTCTAATGCAAAAGAAACTGCGCACGCTCTCCTCACCACTATTACAACAGCACCGACTACAACATTCGACAAATTATCGGGTATTGATCAGCGCAGGCAAAATGTTGCTTGGTTTGCAGAGTCCTATACCGATTGGGGTTTTCGGTATCGTTACGGCGGTACAAATATTGAACATGGTATTGATTGCTCTGCTTTTACGCGATTTGTATTGAATTATTTCGATTACAAAACAAGCAGAACAGCACAAGAACAATTTAAAGATGGTTTGCAAATAAGTGTAGAACAGGCGCGTCAGGGAGATTTGGTTTTTTTTGGTGCGAATAAAGAAATATCGCACGTTGCAGTGGTCATAAAAAACGATGAAACGGGTTTATGGGTCGTTCACAGTACTTGTACTGCCGGTATTCATAAAGACAATATTAGTAAATCAACCTATTGGAAAGCTTTGTTAAAAAAAACTGCGGTGAGTATTATTGAAAAATAATTCCACCGAATTTAAGAATAGCGAACCAACTTTAAATGTTTTGAATGTAAGTAAAGACGTGGTGTCGGACGAAGTCTACATCACGTCTTGCATTTCAAAACAGTTTCTTTTAAAGAAATTTTATTCTTTCTTTGGTGAATTGCAATAATTAGTTTTCTTTGCAGACTAAGTAATAACCTATGAGAAATGAGCTATGAACTTTGAGCAAGGAAGTTTGATTGCTCAAAGTTCATAGCTCATTTCTCATATCTCAACATTTTACATTTCTCTTTTCTAAAAATGGCAAAAACGCGTACTACCAATAAACTGAACATTATTTTATTCGGTCCGCCGGGATCGGGTAAAGGCACACAAGCAGAAAAATTGATTGAAAAATTTCAATTGTTTCACATCTCAACAGGGGATATGTTTCGTTATGAGTTGACGAATAACACTGAACTTGGCTTATTGGCACGCAGTTATATGGATAAAGGACAACTCGTACCCGACCAAGTAACTATTTCCATGTTAGAAAAACGCGTTGAAGCTCATCCGGAGACAAAAGGAATTATTTTCGACGGTTTTCCGCGCACTGTTGCTCAAGCGCAAGCATTGGATTCTTTTTTAGCCGAACGCGAACAAGAGATTACTTGTTTATTGGAACTTGTCGTTGATGAAGATGAAATTGTAAAACGCATTATGTTGCGCGGACAAACTTCCGGTCGTGCAGATGACAATGACGAAAAAACGGTGCGCAATCGCATTCATGTTTATAAAACAGAAACATCGCCCGTTGCCGAATATTATGCAGCGCACGGTAAAGCCCTAAAAATTCTCGGTGTAGGTACGATTGATGAGATTTTTCAATCGCTTTGCGATTGTATTGAAATTGTAAAAAAAGAAAAAAAAAGTATTGCGTAATAATTTCAACCGATATTTCACGTATTTAGTCGAAAATTATAAAAAAAAGCAAGTCCATTTATGGGCTTGCTTTTTATTTTTGTGTATCTTTGGTAAGGAAATACGTCGAAAGGAAAACCAAAACACTATTGAGAACTTGAATAATATCAACTGGATTCACCATTCATCATTATCATACATGGCTATTGATTTATTATTTTTGGGTGCTTTGCTTTATGGCTTCCGAATCGGTTTCAGGCAAGGTATTATTAATTCAGGTTTCGCTGCGTTATCGCTTTTTATTTCAGTCATTGCGGCGTTTAAGTTTTCGCCGGTGATGACGCGGGTTTTGGAACAGAGTTTAAATACTTATACGCCTTTGATGTTTGTCGGTGGTTTTGTAATTACTTTTTTTATTTCGCGATTTCTAATTAGTTTTATATCCGGAACAATAACCGGCGTACTTGAAACAGCACATATGAATTTAAGCAACGAAATTTTTGGTGGTGTGATGATGAGTTTTCTGTTTACTTTTGTATTCAGTGTCATTACTTGGTTTATTGACGGTGTCGGTATTATTGATTCTCAAACCCGCAATTCATCCCAAATTTATCCTTATTTAACACCTATTCGTGAAAAAACAATTTCAACTTTTACCTACCTAAAACCTGTATTTGCCGATTTTTTTAAAGAGACAAGCAGAGCAATGGATCAAATGGAAAAGAAAATAGATACCAATACGCCGGATAGAAAAACAACTATTTATGATACACCGAACGACGGACATTAATTAATTAACAATGAACATTGACCATTGAATATTTCAATTAGAGTACTTCGATAGCCACTTCCGGATGCATTAATCTGAAAACTTCTACACGCGGCTTGCTTGCCAAAAAAATTAATTTATCTCCAAAAATGCCCGGGCCCTTCAATGTTAAAGTGCCATAAGAAAACACAATTCCTTTCGAGATATTAATGGTTTCAATATCGTAAAAAGGATACCGCGCAGATTTAAAATAATTGCTTACGTACAAATGTGTTTCATCTGTATCAATACGTTTTAAACGAAAAAGTGTGTACCAAAAAATAATCAGGAAAGCAATCACCATAAAAATCAAACCATATAACAGGTAATTGACAGTAGTATCCGATGCGGATTTATCGGCGCGAAGCACTGCAATTAAGAATGTTCCGAAAAAAGCGAACCAAATTGTGGGTATAAATATCTTAAACAGTAACGTCCAATTTGAGGACAATTGATTATTTTTCATGCAGGCATGTCATTTTTAAGAACGGGAAATAAAAAAGTTATTCGTTTCACGTTCCTCAGCGTGCAAAAGTAGTATAAGTAGAGATGAAACAGGAATGATGGCCATTGAATCTTTGAAAAACTTAGTTCCCCATTCATTACGTTACCCGATAATTTTATCCTTACAATACTTTTAACTGTGCTGAACTTACTTCAAAAATCCGATAGCCCAAGGTTTCCATGCCGCTTTAATAATCTTGAAATGTTGCTTTTCGGTATTTTCTTTTCTGAAAAATACGAGACCGCACCAAAACAAATCAATCGTCATTGTCACCGCCGGGTGTTTTTTAATTTCTTCCCAAGCACGTTTCATTTCTTCTGACCAATAAATATCATCAAAAATTAAAACAGAATTCGCATTTGTAAAAGGTAAAATTTTTTGAAAATAATCTATTGTTGCATCATATCGGTGATTACCGTCGAGAAAGGCTAAATCTACCTGCTGCATGGTGTTCAGCGTGGATTCAAAAGTTGTTTCAAACCGACCGACTACCAAATTCAGGTTTTGTAATTTCTTAACTTTTTCGCCTTTAGGTTGTTTATTTTCCGGCTTTAATAAAAATGTATCGTAACGTTCAAAGTTATAGTTCTTATCCAAATCATAATAAATATCGAAAACGGTTTGTGCTATATTGGCAATTCCAGGCGCACCTTCTAAAGTAAAAAACGTCGCTCCTGTAAGTGCGGCTTCATTCAAATACAAGGCAGAAATACCGAGCGATGTACCTAATTCAATTATTTTTTTCGGTGCGTAAAGATCTACAATTTTAAATAACCAACGACATTGAAATGCCGGTGATAAAGCCGATTTTGCAATATCTTT
>JAYTIA010000271.1:0-5087 GCA_043732145.1 Saprospiraceae bacterium | reverse complement strand
AAAAATAGCACCATAAAATAAACTTCAAAGCATCAAACAGCCCGAAAATCATTCTAAAAAATTAAAATATAGTATGTTGGATTTTGCAATGCACTTTCACGCTATTGAACGACGTGCATCACGAAGACATATTTAAATTGCTGCCGGTTTTTATAAGTAATAAGGGTGTTTTTCAATAAAAATAATTATGTACAAAAATACAATGTTTGTTTACATATTTACAAATTAAAATGTTATTAAAAATTAAATATTCCGGTTTTAGTCCAATTTTCTCTGCCATAGTTAAATAAACTGTAGCATATCTAATCTCATTGTCTGTTTTTTCTCAAAATGCCGGATTGTGCTTTGAATTTTTTAACTTATCTTCTAAAATATTGATTAATTTTGCAATATTCACCCAAAAATCGTTTATATTTGATAGTAAAATTAAAATTTAAAAAACCGGGCAACATGGTATCAATAGAAACGGAAGTTCTGAAAATGGCGGAAATTGAAGTGCGCTATCCAAATCAATGGGTTGTTATAGGTAATCCTGTTTTCGACGGCATGGATGTCTTAGAGGGTATCGTTATCGCGCATCATACCGACAAACGCATTGCCGGTATGGAAGGCGGTGAACGTCGTGCGCCGTATAAAAAAGTTACCTTATTGTATGTCGGAAAACTCCCTCCGCCAAGACGGATTGGTCTTTTGAGAAGAATTAAAGAAAACTAAAAACCCTACTTTGTGAAGAAAACTTATCCCTTTAAATGGCTTGATGAGTCAAAAAACCTCATTGTTGTTAACGTTGAAGTTAATGAGGAAACACCGCTTCGTTTTTTGATTGACACGGGTGCTTCGACAAAAATATTCTTTTGATTGAAAATATCAGCTTAAAAGAACTTATTGAACAAGTCAATATTGAAACCGCTAACGGTTGGATTGTTGCTGATGTTTTTTTAATTGACACAATTGATGTGCTTGGTTTGAAACTCAAAAATCATCCCGTTCAAGTCATTGACTTTATTGCTAACGGCATTATATCAAATTATGCAGGTATATTAGGCATGGATATTTTGACTCAAAGAAACCTATGCTTCAATTACGATAAACAAACTTTGACTTTCTCTTAAAGATATTTTTGGTAACTATTCAAAAGATTTTTTTTCTCTGTTACTACTGTAATTTTGTCAAAAATATTTTTTCAATGACGATAGAACGCGCAGCCGAAGAGAAACCCAAAAAAAGAAAAAAAAGAAAAATTTAAATCCGAAGTATCTATTTTTTTTCAAACAAGTTTCCCTCCAAATTTTATTTTACTCAATACATTGAGTAATTTTACTCAACGTATTGAGTAATTTCTTTTTTTTGTTTCAACATATTTATTTTCAAGCAATTGCGACACTTTTAAAAAACAATTTCAACCCGATAAACTTTTGCTCGTTGCTAATAACGGTTTGCCGTGGCAAGAATTTTTAAAAATAAATCCGATTGAATTGTTTTAACGGGTTTTCTTACAAAACGAAATAATATCAAATTTTTCAAGAGTTTTCATTCATCGCCCACATAAATCATGACCATTTATAAAAATCTATATCAGAGAGTCATTCTCTTTGTATTTTTATTTTTTTTAGCTGCGCCAACACTTATGAGTCAAAATATCAATAAAATTTCTCTTGACGACAATTGGAACTTCAAACCTGCTTCTACGCTTTCCTCACCTAATCGCGATGATTTAGGGCAGCAAATGTCGCTCGACGGTTATACTTCAGATTTGCCAAATAGTATGCTTAATGTGCTTTTTGAAAAAAAAGTCATTGAAGATCCTTTTTATCGCGACAATGAAAATAAATTAAAATGGTTAGAAAACATTAATTGGACATTTGAAAAGAAATTTGATGCAGACACTAAATTGATGTCAGCAAAAAATTTGGATTTGGTGCTAAAAGGTGTTGACACTTATGCCGATGTTTTTTTGAATGATATTCTCTTACTGAAACCTAACAATCTTTTTCGTACTTGGCGCATATCAGTAAATAATTTATTAAAACCAACGAATAACGTACTGCGCATAGAATTCAAATCAACCTTGATGAAAGAATCTTTCTTTAATGCCAATTCCTTTGTAGAGTATCCGGCAATTCCTCAAAACACGCGGATATTTACGCGAAAAGCCGGCTTTCATTACGGTTGGGATTGGGGTCCGCGTTTTGTTTCTGCCGCACTCGAAGATGTACATTTAGAAACTTGGGATCAATTTAAATTGGAGGATATTAATTTCAAACAAGTCAGTGTCAACGGCGATAAAGCGATTATTCAGGCGCAAGTTTCAATTTCAGCTAATGTTTCAACGACCGCAGATATTAATATCCGTTTCGGCACTCAAACTTTTACGGAAAAAAAAACTTTACAACCGGGTATCAATAATTATACGAAAGAAATTATTGTTTTTAGTCCGCAGTTGTGGTGGACACACAATCTCGGCACGCCTTATCAGTATGATGCCGTCGTTGATATAGTTGCACCTTATACCGGTTCGGTTTCAAGTAAGCAAAAAATTGGTTTACGCTCAATCGAATTGGTACAAGACAAGGATGCTAAAGGTGAAACTTTTTATTTCAAACTTAATGGTGTTCCGGTATTTGCTAAAGGCGCGAATCTGATTCCGCTCCACTTTTTTCAAGAGCGTGTTACACCAAAATTTACGGAAGAAATTATTCAATCTGCCGTCGAAAGCAATATGAATATGTTGCGCGTTTGGGGCGGCGGGATTTATCAGACTGATACTTTTTACGATTTGTGTGATGAGAAAGGTGTTTTGGTTTGGCAGGATTTTATGTACGCTTGTGCGATGTATCCGAATGACGAAGATTTTTTAGCCAATGCAAAAGAAGAAGCTATTGAACAAGTAAAACGTTTGCGGAATCACGCATCATTAGCGTTGTGGTGCGGCAACAATGAAATTGATGAAGCGTGGCACAATTGGGGCTGGCAACCGCGTTTTACGCCCGACCAAAAAGATTTTATTTGGAAAGGTTATGAAAACATTTTTAAAAAAATGTTGCCGGAAGTGGTGAAAGGGTATTCAAACAACACCAACTATCACGAAAGCAGTCCTCGATACGGGAGGTACGATAAAAAATCTTATACAGAAGGCGATAACCATGATTGGTTTGTGTGGCACGACGAAAAACCTTTTGAACATTTTGAGCAACACGTTCCGCGTTTTATGTCGGAATATGGTTTTCAAAGTTTACCGGATTGGAAAACGATTGGATCTTTTACACAGCCCGCAGACAGAAGTTTGCAATCGCCGGTGATGTTATTGCATCAAAAACACGGAAAAGGTAATTCGTTGATGCGCAAATATATGGATCGACAATATAAAACGCCTAACTCTTTCAAAAATTTTGCTTACGTCAGTCAATTAGTACAAGCAGAAGGCATCAGAAAAGCGATTGAGGCGCATCGAAAACAAATGCCTTACTGTATGGGAACTTTGTATTGGCAGATGAATGATGTTTATCCGGTCGCTTCATGGTCGAGTATGGATAATACGGGTAGTTGGAAGGCTTTGCAATATTATGTGCGCGATGCTTACAATAATATGCTCGTATCGCCGCAAGTAGAAAAAGATTCTTTTAAAGTGACTTTAGTGAATGACTCATGTGATGAAATAGATACGGAAATAATTGTGCAAGTCATGGATTTTTATGGTAAAACAATTTTCATGGATGGTAAAAGAGCGCGGTTAAAAAGTGGCGCACCGGAAATTTTTTACGGAAAAAAACTGAATGAAATACTTTTAGACTATAATCCGGCTGCTCATTTTGTTCTCGTCACTGTAATTCCATATAATAAAAATAGAATTGAACGTACATTTTTTTTCACATCACCGAAAGATTTAGTTTTGCCGACATCCCAATCTATGACACCGGTATTTTCAACTACGGAGGACGGCATTTTAATAACCTTACGCTCGACCGTTTTGCTGAAAAATATTTGCCTATCAACAAATGAAATCGGTTGGTTTGACAAAAATTATTTCGATTTAATTCCAAACAGAGAAACCAATATTTTATTCAAAACGAAAGGTAAATTAGAAGATGTTAAAAAAAGTTTTGAATGGGTTTCTTTGGTCAATACATTTTAATGGACAATTGACAATTGACAGTTGACAGTTGACAACTCTTAGACTCAGATTTAATTAAACTTTGTACAATTATCACTGTCAATTATCACTGTCAATTATCACTGTCAATTGTCAACTGTCAATTGTCAACTGTCAATTAAATCAATATGCTCTCGCAAACAAAACACGTTTGTTCGATGGTTTACCCGTCAAAATGCAAAGACCTTTTTCTTCTTTTGCATCGAGCGGAATACAGCGAATTGTTGCTTTTGTGAGTTCTTTTATTTTTTCTTCTGTTTCTGTCGTGCCGTCCCAATGCGCGGAAATAAAACCGGTTTTGGTATCCAATACTTCTTCGAAAGTTTTAAAATCATCAACATGTGTGATATGCTCGTCGCGGAATTTTTTAGCACGCGTGAACATATCTGTTTGAATATCCTTTAGCAATTTAATGATGTGTTTTTCGGCATCATCAACACCGATGCTTACTTTTTCTTTCGTATCGCGTCGTGCTACTTCAATTTTTCCTTCAACTAAATCACGCGCACCAATTCCGATTCGTACAGGCACACCAATCATCTCATATTCGGCAAATTTAAACCCGGGACGTTTGCTGTCATCTTGATCGTATTTTACGCGAATACCCTCAGCACGCAATGCTTTTTGCAATTTTAAAGCCGCCGAATCAATTTCCGGCGTCGGTTTCGGTATCGGCACTATTACGACTTGAATCGGTGCAAGTTTCGGCGGTAAAATCAAACCATCATCATCTGAGTGCGTCATAATCAATCCGCCGATTAAGCGCGTGGAAGCACCCCACGAAGTTGCCCAAACATATTCTTCTTTGTTTTGATTGTTTAAAAATTTTACCTCAAACGCTTTCGCAAAATTTTGACCGAGAAAATGCGAGGTACCGGCTTGCAATGCTTTACCGTCTTGCATCAAAGCCTCGATACAAAATGTTTCATCTGCTCCG
>JAYTIA010000270.1:0-1869 GCA_043732145.1 Saprospiraceae bacterium | reverse complement strand
GTATCCGTAGAGATACCGTTGAGTTTTGCATACCACGAAGCAAGTGGGTCGAGACCGACAGGTATATCGTATTGCGTATTGGGTGTGCTGTGGTAAGGCATCTGATAACCGTTTTCTTGTTTGCGACATTGCAGTTGCAGCAAACTAAAGAATACAATGATGGTGGATAATCTTATGAATGATGAAAGATGAAGCATAAAGGATGGATTTTTCAATCGATTTTAGTCCTTAATTGAATTACGCTCGCGTCTGAAAGAAAAAAACAAACGCCCTGCTAAAAATAAGGCAGCAATAATACTCCCGATGGCAAAAAACACGAATTCACTTTTCAAGTATGATAAAATAGATTCGCGTTTTTCATAAGACATATTTGGTAACATTTTATCAAGATCGCCTTGTTCACGCCAAATTTGAAAATCTTGCATCGAAAAAACCAGCCACGCAACTATCGTGAGCGTAAATAAAATAAAACCAATTTTTATATAGCGCGCATCAGCTAAAAAAGTATATTTCAGCAAAAAAGCGTAGCGCGTAAAAGTTATAAACGCTGCAATATAAATTATATTGATTTGTTGATAAGGAAATGCCGGAAAGGTTCTCCATATCGGCAGCATCACAACAGCCACAAAGACAGCAGTAGCGCACCACCAAATTATTTCAAATAAAATTTTATTTTTAATCATTATTTATTGTTTGTGATAATTCGCGCATCTTGCGTCCGAAATTTCATTGCAAAGTAAGCCGGCATTTTTCAACACCGATAATTTTTCTTTAAGACATTAAAATATTGCGCATTGTTCATAGTTCGTCGTTCATTATCCTTTACTTTTATGGCACGATATTTAGAATTATGTAAACAGCATAACCGATTTAATAATATTAAACTACAAAATTATTGAGAAAAAGAACTACGCCTATTGTCGCTTCAATTTTCGACAACGTAACTCTACGCCGTGTGCTTATTCATGTTCCAAATTTATTTTTAAAGATAACAGCTCATCTCTGATGAGCTGCGCGTTAGGCATAAGCCACATACTTTGAGAAAATTAACCGACATTTTTTTAACGGACTTTTACGATTTTGGATTTTAGATTTTTTGAAAATATTTTTTGAAAATATTTTTTGAAAATTTAAAATCTAAAATCGAAAAGTTCATTAACTTTTTTTATTGAAACCGATTCTAAAACTATTTTCACATTGGGCTTTGCACTTTGTAGCAGTGTGTATTGTTTTCGGTGCAATGTCTCTGAGTTTGCCGGCGCAAGTAGCAGCGCAAAATCCGATTTCGTGCCTTGGCGGTGTTAATGTGTCGGTTGATAATTCGTGTAAACTCGCTTTAAGTACAGAAAGTTTTTTGGCATCAAAAAATGCCGGCGCAAGTACGATGACGATTCAACTTTTAACTTCTAACAACGGACAAGTGTTAGAAGAAGGCATCGGCACTGTTATTGTTGACGGAACGGCAAGTTTCGGAACTTATGCGTTCATCGGAAAAAATTTGGTTTATAATATTATTGACAAGAGTACTACACCAAGCACTTCTTGTTCCGGTAATGTAAGTTTTCAAGATAATTCTGCGCCAACGTTGACATCGCCGGATGATATCAGCGTGAGTTGCGCACAAGTAGATAATTCAATCACGCTGCCGATTTCGATTTCCGGCAGCCCTAAAATTTTAGATTGCAGTCCGACAACTACTTATTTCTCCGATAATAACTATTCAACAATTTGTTCAACCCCATTTAAGGTATTTCCACCGGGTTTCAGTTTGTCAACACGAACTGTTCCCGGTGTTTTTCCTTTTTCGAATGTTGTCAACATTATCGTCCGAAAATATTCAGTGATGGATAAGTACGGTAATTCTTCCAT
>JAYTIA010000269.1:0-1869 GCA_043732145.1 Saprospiraceae bacterium | reverse complement strand
AAGCAATATGTTTTTCAATTAGTGACAGGGAGCGGTACGGTGGAAAAAGAATTTATTGTTAAGTCTTCAAAAACTTACAACAATCGTATCGACCAGCTTGTTCCCGATGAATATACCTTAAAAATTATTGAAGATACGAATCGAAATGGACGCTGGGATACCGGCGATTATGAAAAACACAGGCAACCGGAACGCATTTTCAGAAAAAAAATACAAGGCTTACGCGCTAATTGGGAATTGGAGGAGGTAATTTCGGATTTTGGATTTTAGATTTTGGATTTTATCCCGTCTAAAATTCAAAACCGTAAATCTAAAATCTAAAATGAAAATAGGTATTGTTTGTTATCCGACTTTTGGTGGCAGTGGCGTTGTAGCGACAGAACTCGGCATTGGACTCGCAAAAAAAGGACATAAAATACACTTCATTACGTACCGCCAACCGGTGCGATTGACGCAGTTTCATTTTCATGAAAACGTTTTTTTTCACGAAGTGAGCAGTGCAGATTATCCGTTGTTTGAATATCCGCCTTATGATACGGCTTTGGCAAGTAAAATGGTGGATGTGGTGCGCTACGAAAATTTAGATTTACTGCACGTGCATTATGCAATTCCGCACGCAATGGTGGCGTATATCGCAAAAAAAATATTGTTGACGGAAGGGCGTTACGTACCGGTCATCACAACTTTGCACGGTACAGATATTACTTTAGTAGGAAATAACCGTTCTTTCGCGCCGGTAGTGGAGTTTTCTATTAATAAATCGGACGGTGTAACTGCTGTATCGCAAAGTTTGAAAGACGAAACGCTTTCGCTTTTTAATATTTCGCGCGATATTAAAGTCATTCACAATTTTATTGATTTTACGAGGTTTAAAAAACTCAACAAAGAACATTTTAAACACATCATCGCACCTGCCGGCGAAAAAATATTGGTACATACGTCTAATTTCAGAAAAGTAAAACGGGTGCAAGATGTGATTCAAGTTTTTAAAAAGGTGCGCGACAAAATTCCGTCGAAACTTTTATTGATTGGCGACGGACCGGAACGTCAAGATATGGAAGCTCTTTGCAGAAAGTTAGGCACTTGCGATGATATTCGGTTTCTCGGAAAACAAGAAGCGGTTGAAGAATTATTGGCGATTGCCGATGTGTTTATCATTCCGTCAGAAAATGAAAGTTTCGGATTGGCGGCGTTGGAAGCTATGGCTTGTGAAGTGCCGGTAATTTCAACGAATGTCGGCGGATTACCCGAAGTGAATATTAACGGTGTTACCGGTTTTATGAGTAATCTTGGCGATGTTGAAGACATGGCAAAGAATACGATTTTTCTTTTGAGTGATGATGAAATCCTTAATCAATTCAAACAAAATGCACTTGAACAAGCCAAAAAATTTGATATTCACAATATTTTGCCGCAATACGAACAGTATTACGAAGCTGTTGTTGAACGGAGCATGAAATCGGCTGTCAGTTAAATAATTAACAATTGATAATTGATAGTTATTTTGCTATATGTCAACTGTCAATTGCTAATTATTTCACGCCATTTGAACGAACAATTATCAATCGCACGCTGTGTAGAAAGTATGCCGTTGAGATGATCATACTCATGTTGCAATAATTCGGATAAATCATTAGTAAGGTGTAAAGTTTTTTCTTGCCAATCCATGTCTCTGAAACGAACAGTGATGCTGTTATGTCGTTTAAGTTTAACCATTAAATTCGGGAAGCACATACAATCGTCCCACATATCAAAAGTTTCGTCACTTAAATTTTCTAAAACCGGATTAATGATCACCAGAGGTTCGGTGATATTTATATAAATCAATCGTTTCATCACACCGATTTGAGGTGCGGCGATACCGCGAAA
>JAYTIA010000268.1:0-1869 GCA_043732145.1 Saprospiraceae bacterium | reverse complement strand
CCGGACAAGAACCGGATAAAAGTACCAATTCACGCGCCGTACCGCTTTATCAAACGACGAGTTATGTTTTTAATAATTCTGAACACGGTGCAAATCTTTTCGGTTTGCGCGAATTCGGATTTATTTATACGCGCTTAATGAATCCGACGACCGATGTTTTTGAAAAACGTATGGCAGCGTTGGAAGGCGGCGTTGCGGCGTTAGCTGTTGCATCCGGACAAGCCTCACAATTTATTGCGCTCAACAATATTACTCAAGTGGGTGATAATTTTATTTCGTCTAAAAATTTGTACGGCGGTACTTACAATCAATTTAAAGTTCAGTTTAAACGCATTGGTGTTGATGTGCGTTTT
The DNA here is from genome assembly GCA_043732145.1 of Saprospiraceae bacterium. Lineage (GTDB taxonomy): Bacteria > Bacteroidota > Bacteroidia > Chitinophagales > Saprospiraceae > JAAFJT01. The sequence goes on along the minus strand of JAYTIA010000268.1, from coordinate 1,516 downwards.
GCTGCCGGCGAATCACCGAGTGATTACGAACGTTTGATTGACAAAAACACAAAAGCAATTTATTTAGAAACAATCGGCAATCCGTCTTTCGTGGTTGCTGATTTTGAAGCCATCGCGCAAGTTGCAAAAGATCACGATATTCCGTTAATAGTGGATAATACTTTTGGTGCCGGCGGATATTTATTTCGCCCTTTAGAACACGGCGCGAGTATCGTCGTTGAATCTGCCACAAAATGGATTGGCGGACACGGTACGAGTATCGGCGGTGTTATTATTGATGGCGGGAATTTTAATTGGGGCAACGGAAAATTTCCACAGTTTACTGAACCGAGTGAAGGTTACCATGGATTAGTTTTTTGGGATGTTTTCGGTACAAACGGACCATTCGGAAATATTGCATTTATTATTCGCGCTCGTGTCGAAGGTTTGCGCGATTGGGGTCCTGCTATTTCACCTTTCAATTCTTTTTTATTGCTTCAAGGTTTAGAAACATTATCGCTTCGCGTTCAACGCACCGTTGATAATGCTTTGAATTTGGCAGAATGGTTAGAGAAACATCCGCAAGTGGCAAAAGTAAATTATCCGGGTTTAGAAAGTTCGCCTACGCATCATTTAGCAAAAAAATATTTGAAACACGGTTTCGGCGGCGTTTTGAGTTTTGAATTAAAAGGTTCAAAAGAAGACACGACTTTATTTGTTGATAGTTTAAAATTGGTGAGCCATTTAGCGAATGTAGGTGATGCCAAAACTTTAATTATTCAACCTTCGGCAACAACGCATCAGCAATTGTCGAATGAAGAACAATTAGATGCCGGTGTTACGCCAAATTTATTGCGTATTTCTGCCGGTATCGAACACATCACTGATATTAAAGCAGATTTGCAACAGGCATTTGCGGCTATTGAAAGTAAAAATTCAGTTTTAAATTAAGCAATCAGCTGTCAGCTGTCAGTAATCAGTTTTTTAAAAAACTAATTGCTGACAGCTGATTACTGATTGCTGAAAAATTTTCAACCATGTTATTAAACGATTTTGAAACAGACACTATAATTTTATCGAATTGGCAACCCATATCAACAACCAAAAATATGGAAAAAAATAACGAAACGGCACCAAAAGTTTGGCATTATGCGCATCCTTTTGAATTGGAATGTGGCGAAACGTTGTCCGAGTTAGACATAGCGTATCACACATATGGAAAAATGAATAGCGCAAAAGATAATGTCGTTTGGATTTGTCACGCCTTGAGTGCTAATTCTGATGTCGCCGATTGGTGGAGTGGTTTAGTAGGCGAAGGAAAATTATTTGATCCTGAAACACATTTTATTGTTTGTGCCAATATGATTGGTTCGCATTATGGTTCAACAAGTCCATTAAGTATTGATAATCGCACCAATAGTTTTTACGCAAAAAAATTTCCGATTATTTCTGTACGAGACATTGCGCGAGCGCATCAACTTTTGGCAAAAAAATTAGGGATTGAAAAAATAAAAATTGCTATCGGCGGCTCAATGGG
>JAYTIA010000267.1:0-1870 GCA_043732145.1 Saprospiraceae bacterium | reverse complement strand
AAATATAAAATCGAAAATAATTTCTTTTCTTTTTTCGATTAAGATCTCTAATTTTAAATGGTTATGAGTAGTGCTGTCTTAACTCAGGATAGAAATCCTGAGTTAATGACGGTTTTTTTATGTCAGCTATTAGCCTTTAAGTATCAGGTGTCAAGCGTAAGTTTCATCCAAAATAATATCCAAGAACTGATAGTCAAACCCATAACCGATAACCGCTCGTATACTTTTCCAACCGATTTTACGTTTTCAATAAGTTATAGTCCTCAAACATCACATATCTAAAATCTTTCAACTTGAACATTAAAATTTTTCGACCGGCATTAGTTCTCAGTATTTTTTTAAGTTTAACGGCTTGTAACAACCTTGAAGTAGTTGAAAAACGCAACGAAAACAGTTTACTCGTCGAACGTTATACGGTTAATAAATCGACTAAACTCAAAGAAGGGTTACACGAATCGTTTTCTCCTAATTCTACCGGTTTATTGCAATCCTCTCATTATAAAGCCGGCGTTTTGTGTGGCGAACAAATAGTATATTACGATAACGGACAAATTGAAGATCGCCGCCACTTCAATGAAAGCGGTGCGCTGTCCGGCGATTTTTTATCGTATTATGAAAACGGAAAATTAAAATCCGAAGGACATTATACAAGTGGTGCAATGAACGGTAAATGGAAATTTTTTTATGCCAACGGCAACGTAAAACAAATCACATATTATCGAGACAATGTACAAAATGGTCCTTTCGTCGAGTTTTATGACAACGGGAAACCGGCAGCGGAAGGTACTTATGAAAATGACCTCGAACACGGTTTATTGAAAATGTACGACGAAACCGGCGAACTCACTGAACAACGCGAGTGTGATAACGGTATTTGCAGAACCGTTTGGCGAAGTGATGTCTCTAAAGATGGGTCGAAGAAGCTATAGGAAATGGGTTATGTGAATATAGGTTAAGGAAAATTTCGCCTGATTTATACCCGATAAGCAATAACCTAATTAATTGCTTTTCTGATTTTTATCAATCGCTCCAATAGATTTTCCAATTTATCCAACGGTAACATATTCGCACCATCACTTTTTGCTTCACTCGGATTCGGATGTGTTTCTATAAATAAACCGTCTACACCGACAGCAACTGCGGCACGTGCAATCGTTTCAATCAAAACCGGTTTACCACCCGTGACACCGGATTTTGAATTGGGTTGTTGCAGCGAGTGCGTGCAATCCATAATTACCGGCACATTGAAACCGCGCATTTCCGGAATGTTTCTGTAATCTACGACTAAATCTTGATAGCCGAAAGTATTACCGCGTTCTGTGAGCATTATTTTTTCGTTCTTGCTATCGCGCACTTTTTGTACGGCGTGTTGCATCGTTTCACTCGAAGCAAATTGTCCTTTTTTAATATTTATAACTTTGCCTGTATTCGCTGCGGCGACCAATAAACTCGTTTGACGACATAGAAATGCGGGAATTTGTAAAATGTCAACATATTCGGCAGCCATCGCCGCTTCTTCATCTGCGTGAATATCGGTTGTAGTCGGCAGGTTAAATTTTTCACCCACTTTTCTTAAAATCTTCAATGCTTTTTTATCGCCAATACCCGAAAAAGAATCTATGCGCGACCGATTCGCTTTTCTGTATGAGCCTTTGAAAATATACGGAATTTGCAAACGCTCAGTGATTTCCATTATTTTTTCGGCAATGCGCATCGCCATGTTTTCGTCTTCAATCGCGCAAGGTCCGGCGATTAAAAAAAAATTGTTCGATGAACTGTGTTTGATAAGAGGAATTTCGTAGTCGGTGATTTTCATTTTTAATTTATAATTAAAAAACGTCGTTGATGATGTATATTTAGGGACATACTG
>JAYTIA010000266.1:0-1870 GCA_043732145.1 Saprospiraceae bacterium | reverse complement strand
ACGCAAAAACAAAACTTGTTGCTGTCACTCACATATCAAACACACTCGGAACAATTAATCCGATTGAAAAAATTATAGATTCAGCGCATCAAAAAAATATTCCTGTGCTGATTGACGCAGCACAAAGTATCTCATCGTACGAAATTAATGTACAAAAACTAGGTGCCGATTTTTTGGTTTTTTCGGCGCATAAATTATTCGGTCCGACGGGTGTAGGAATTTTATTCGGCAAAGCGCATCACCTTGAAACGATGCAACCGCATCAATTCGGCGGCGATGCCATACGTGATGTCACATTCGAGCGTACACTTTTCGCACCACCACCGCAACGTTTTGAACCCGGCACTCAAAACATTGCGGGCATCATCGGTCTTGGTGCAGCGATAGATTTTACAGAAAAAATCGGCAGAAAAAATATTTTTGCGCATACAAATAGTCTTTTAAAAATTGCTACCAGCAAATTACAAAACATAAAAGGTGTGCGCATCATCGGTAATGCGCCGGAAAAATTGGCAATTATTTCTTTTATTATCGGCGGTATTCATCCGCACGATGCCGCTTCCATTTTAGCACAACGCAATATTTGTATTCGGGCGGGACAACACTGCACACAACCGATTATGGATTTTTTTGATTTGCCCGGCACGATTCGCGCATCTTTTTCTGTATATAATGATGAAGTTGATGTTGAAAAATTAATTATGGGCATTGAGGAGGTAAAAAAAATTATGCGGTTTAATTAGGAATGCGAACTATACAATGCTTGGATATTCTTTTTTAAAGTCTTGCAAACGTGCACTTTTTTATAGCTATTTAGAATATAAAGCATAGAGGGGTACGCCCGAAAGAATAAAAAATGCGCGAAGAAAAATAAATTTCTTCGCGCATTTTTTTATCCTCAAAAAAAATAATTATCAATTATCAACTGTCAATTATTTTACTTTATCAACAATAGCAGTAAAAGCAGTCGGATTTGTTAAAGCTAATTCTGCTAAAACTTTTCTGTTTAAATCTATTTTGGCAACTTTAAGTTTGTGCATAAACACGGAATAACTTAAACCGCCATTCATACGCGTTGCGGCGTTAATACGCGCAATCCACAAGCGGCGAAAAGCTCTTTTTTTCAATTTGCGACCCACATAAGCATATGCCATAGCGTGGTCAACGGCATTTTTAGCAACCGTATAAACTTTTGAACGCGCACCGAAATAACCTTTCGCGGCTTTCATAATCTTGCGTCTTCTGTTTCGAGACGCTACTGAATTGACTGAACGAGGCATAATAAAGTTTTTAGTACAACGGAGAGCCGAATTTATTTCGTCTTTTTTCTTCGTTCTCGTTAAAAAATAAGATGAATTTTAAAAACGGCATTAGTGATTACTGCCGATACCCAACAAAGTTAGTGCGCGATAATGATCAGCTGCGTCAACGATGGTTGTGCCTAAAGTCGCTCCTTTCGAGTGTTTCGATTTTTTGCGCATTAAGTGACGGTGATTAGCGTGTGCAGCAACTACTTTGCCCGAACCTGTTACTTTAAAGCGTTTTTTCGCGCTTGAATTAGTTTTAATCTTAGGCATAATAAGTCAATGATGAATGATAAATAATGAATGATAAATAATGAATTTCAATTCTTGTATATTTTGAAGACTTAAAATTCAATTATGCCATACATTTTACCAAATTATTTAAAAAGTTTGCAAAGATACTATAAATAAATACTTTCACAAAATAATTTTCAGAAGTTGTTGTTTGGTCTAACTTGTACAAAACTCTTCAAAAGTTTTATATAACCCATAACTTAAAATCTATTTTTTCTTTTTCGGTGTGACAATCACGAACATTCGTTTACCATCCATTTGCGGGAGCGATT
>JAYTIA010000265.1:0-1872 GCA_043732145.1 Saprospiraceae bacterium | reverse complement strand
GCGAAAAAAACGATGATCCGGTGGCGATGTATTTGCTCGATATTTTTACGGTTTTAGCAAATATGGTCGGTATTCCCGGACTTGCTGTACCTGTGGGTTTCGATGAAAATAATTTGCCGATTGGTTTGCAATTTTTATCTGCTAAGTGGACAGAAGGAAATCTATTGATGTTCGTTAATTCATTATTTGGTTGATTGTTTAATTGGTTGATCAGTTAAAATTTTTTAAAATTTCGGTAGAAATTTATTGTCGTCGCAGTGGAAAAAGAATAACGAATTAACAAAAAGCGGCTACCCGAAACGTTTCGAGCAGCAGCCTGTGTTTAAAATCAATAAAGGTTTAAAAAACCTTTAATTTATTTTTCAATGCGCATCTCTTGAATCACCGGTTTTTCGTTTACGGATTTATAATATAGATACACGCGAAACGTACCGGAAGCTGTCGCTAAATCGCCGATTGAATAATGCGATGCCGAACCTTTAGAAGAACCTTGATGGACTTCCGTGAAAGCACGCGGTTTATTTTTTGCAAAAAAATCTGTCAAAGCAACCGTGGCTGCCCTTTTATCTAAAACAGTTAATTTATCCAACAAAGTGAGTTCTACGGTTTGGTCTAAAAAAGTACCGATTGTAGTAGCATCTCCATCGCTTAATGCTTTGTTTAATGCTGCAATGTTCGGCATAGTGGCATGAGAGAAAAAAGAAACCGTTAAACTGAATACTAAAAAAAGCGTTTTCATGAGTTTGAAAATTTAAAAAAAAGAAAAAGGGATAAAAATGAATGATGAATTATGAATGATAAAGAAATTATTCATCACTCATCATTCACGATTGAAATAAGCATACCAAAGTGGAAAATCGGAGATACAAAAATTTGATAGACTTTTGTATCGGTTTAAACACTATGTAGTAGATAACTTTTTCTGATAACGTTTTTATTTTAAAATTGTGACGTAATACACTCTATTTAACATTTTTTCTATATTAGAGACGATGCGCCTTATAAAAGTAACTGTTAAAGTCGCGTTAAATCAGCGGACTTACTGATGTTAGACCTACTGACTTTATATTTACTGATGTTGGAGTTACTTTTCAACACCGGTAAGTCTAAAGTCAGTAGGTCTAACATCAGTAAGTCTAATATCATTTGTCAATTATTAGTTGTAATTTTGCCCACTCAAAATAAAAAAAATGGCGATAGCGGATAAAAAAAAGCGATTTAAAAGTGCGGAGATTGTAAACCGTAAAGCTGAACACGAATATCAGTTTCTGAAAAAATATCAAGCCGGCATCATGTTGAGTGGTACAGAAGTGAAGGCTTTGCGCGAAGGCATGGCAAACTTGAACGATGCTTTTTGCTATTTTAGTCACGAAGAACTTTTGGTAAAAAGTATGTACATAGCCGAATACAGCAATGGTAACATTTATAACCACGAATCGCGTCGCTTGCGCAAACTTTTGTTGCGTCGAACAGAATTAAATGCACTTGAAAAACGTGTGACAGAAAAAGGCTTGACGATTGTGCCTTATCGTATATTTTTTTCTGAACGGGGGTTTGCTAAATTGGAAGTGTGTTTGGCACAGGGTAAAAAAGAATATGATAAACGCGATTCGCTTAAAGAGCGCGAAAATAAACGCGAAATGGATCGGTTGAAAAAGATAAAACTTTAAATTAAATGATGAATGATAAATCTTTACAAAAAAAGAGATGCGTTTTACTGCATCTCTTTTTTGTAAGTAAGTAACTATAATGCGTGATTAAAATAAATTTTTATAAAATTCATCGTTCATCTTTCATCATTTTTATTTCCCTGTTTTCTGAAATTTTTTATTGAATTTATCAATACGACCCGCAGTATCAACAAATTTCGCT
>JAYTIA010000264.1:0-1872 GCA_043732145.1 Saprospiraceae bacterium | reverse complement strand
AGCCGGTTAAAATGATTAGTTTTGAATACACAGTTCCGGAACAAACCGTCAAAGCCATTCAATGTATTGAATTGATAAATAAATTTAACAAAAATATAGAATGTAATTACAGCGTGGGAGAAAGTATGATTTACGAATCGCCTTTGTGGTTATCGTTTGACGAAATGAACCGGCATATAGAAACAGACGATTTTTCAAAAACACATTTCGGAGATATTTATGTGCGCACTAAAAATAAGTAAACAATTAAATGGGTGTAATAAAACGGCAAGGAATTAAACACAGTCTTGTCACGTATTTGGGTGTTATTATCGGCGGCATCAGCTCAATTTTTATTTACCCGCTTATTAATCAAGGCGATTTAGGCATTATTCAATTTGTACTCAATACTTCTGTTTTATTGGTTACGTTTGCCGGATTTAGTACGTCAGCAATGGCAGTACATTTTTTTCCGATTTTTAAAAATGAAGAGAAAAACCACAATGGGTTTTTATTTTTGCTCATCTTATTTACGTTTATTGCAAGTTGTCTATTTTTTTTAGGGGTTTACTTCAATCAGCATTTCGGTGTTATCAAAACGAATGTGCGATTTAATCAAACCTTACCTTTTCTCCTGCTTTTCACAAGCCTCAATTCTTTTATTATTTTATTAATCGGTTACACTTCCGTATTCAGTCGAATTGTCCTTCCGGGTATTTTGTATAATATACTTATTAAAATCGCTCAGCCTTTGCTCATTTTTTTAATGGCAAAAAAGCTACTTGACCTGACTGGTGCTTTAACCGGATTAGGAATTGCGCTTGTTATTTCTCTCATTTCACTTGTGCTTTATACCAACTACTTAAAACAATTTCATTGGCGACCGCAATTCGGTTTTATCACACCGACTTTGATAAAAAGTATGCTGAGTTATGGCGGATTTAGTATTTTAGTAGGTTTGGGTAGTTTAGTATCGGGAAAAATTGATCAGTTTTTTATTCCGAATATGATCGGGTATGCGGCATTACCAATTTTCAATTTCGGTATGTTTATTTCGGAAGCGATTGATATTCCGCGCAAAGCATTTTCAGGTATTGCCGCGCCTTTGATTTCCGATTCGATGAAAAAAGAAAACTATGCGCACGTCGAAGAAATTTATAAAAAAAGTAGTTTGATTCAATTCATTGCCGGCTTATATTTATTGGTTGGTGTGTGGGTATGTGCTGATAATTTATTTCAATTGATGCCTAAAAACGGTGACTTGTATCAAACAGGCAAGTACGTCATTTTAATTCTCGGCATTTCGCGTTTAGTAGATATGGCAACAGGATTGAACATTGAAATTATTGCTTACTCGAAATACTATCGATTCAATTTTTTTTCGCTTTCAGTTTTAGCCGTTTTAACGATTGTTTTGAATTTAATTTTAATTCCGAAATTTGGCATTATTGGTTCTGCTTTGGCAACGCTCGCTTCAATTACAATCGTCAATATTTGGCGGTTGTTTTATATCAAAAGTAAAATAAACATTCATCCTTTAAATACTAAAATGTTGACGGCTTTAATTATAGCGCTGATAACTTGGGCAATAGCTTATTTTTTACCGAGCCTCTCCCACCCTATTTTAAATATTTTATGGAAAGGTACAATCGTTACCATTCTCTTCAGTGTGATGATTATACGGGCGCAACTTTCGCCGGATATAAACCAAATGTGGCGGGGTGTTTTAACGTCTTTGAAATTTTAAATCTGACAGTATTAAAGATTTATAAGCTCATAATTTAATGCAGTTTGTATGATAGACCACACCAAACCCGCATAAGTATGCTTCGATAAACGTAAAATCGCACCGATAGAAGTAAAATCTTCATCTTCCGAAATACCGCATTGTGC
>JAYTIA010000263.1:0-1874 GCA_043732145.1 Saprospiraceae bacterium | reverse complement strand
ATGAGAAAAGTTGACATTGTATCTGCTATTGCAGAAAAAACCGGACTTGCAAAAGTAGATGTTTTAGTTGCTTTAGAAACATTTTTCACGGAGGTAAGAGATGTCATGGGCGAGGGTGAAAATATTTACATTCGCGGCTTTGGGTCGTTTATCGTAAAAAAGCGGGCGGCAAAAGTTGGTCGCAACATTAAGTACAGCAAAACTGTTCAAATCCCGGAGCATTATATTCCGGCGTTTAAACCCGCAAAAGTTTTTGTAGAACACATAAAAGCGAACGTAAAATCTATTAAAGACACTAAAGATGCCGGCGACGATGATGAATAAACCGATAAACCAATAAATCACTATAAATGAATCGTTCAATAATTGCAACAATTATTGGTTTTGTGGCACTTTTTTTTATTTTATATTTCGGCTGCGACGTGCGCACACATGAACAGAAAAAATCTATAGCATCAAGAGATGTTTCACCGGAAACATTTGATTTCGATAAATTGCGTGAAAACGCTTTCAATAAATTAAATGATACTTTTCGTTTGCGTATTCAAAATCTATCTGCCGGAAATGCGCTTACACCTTCCGCACTCAAAGGATTATCTTCAACATGGCACAATGCCGGCAGCGACGAAATAGCAGCGCATTACGCCGAAGAAGTTGCCGGTTTAGAGAAAACAGATGAAGCGTGGTCTATCGCCGGCGGTAATTTTTATCTTGCCGCACAAAAAAACAGTGCCGATAAAGCCTTACACACTTATTGCTTGCAACACGCTGCCGATGCTTTTCAAAATGCGGCTTCCATTAATCCGACGCGGTGGGAACATCGTCTTAATATGGCTTTGTGTTACACCGAAAATCCGCCCCAAGACAATCCGATGCGCGGTATACTTTTGCTCCGCGATTTAGATAAAGAACACCCCGAAAATGTTTCCATTAATTGCAATTTAGCCCGATTAGCAATTAAAACCGGACAATTTGATAGAGCGATTGAGCGTTTGGAAAAAATCCTGCCGAAAAATCCAACGGAGAAAAAAATTATTTGCCTCTTAGCAGATGCTTATACCGGAAAAAATGACCCGAAATCCGCTACGTTTGCGAAGAAATGTCAAGAATGAGCATTTTTTTCGTAAATAAATCAACTATTCTTTTAATTCCTGAAATTTTGTAAATTCTGATTCAGAAATGGATAACTGATAACGAATAATTGATAACTGATAACGAAAATAAAAAATGACAGAAATAATTTTAAAACCGGACATACGCTCGCTTTCATTGCAAGAACTTACCGAAACGATTTTGACTTTGGGTGAAAAAAAATTTCGCGCGACTCAAATTTATGAATGGTTATGGAAACAATCGGTCGTGAATTTTGAGGAGATGCGCAATCTTTCAAAAGAATTGCGTGCGCAATTGAGCGAACTTTTCGTCATCAATACCATCACCGAAGATAAAATTCAGAAAAGTTTTGACGGCACGCTTAAAGCACGTTATCGTCTGCACGACGGACATTTTATTGAAACCGTTTTGATTCCGGTGCCTTTAGATAATCGCTATACCGTTTGCGTTTCAACGCAAGTCGGTTGTAGTTTGACGTGTAAATTTTGCGCGACAGGACAAATGGGACGCATCAGAAATTTAGAACCGTTTGAAATTTACGACCAATTTGTGTTGATGAATCGCTATTCAATCGCGACTTACAATCATCCGATAACCAATATCGTTTACATGGGTATGGGTGAACCGCTGTTGACTTACAAAAATACTTTGGAAAGCGTGACGCGCATCAGCGAAGGTTTAACTTTTTCGCCGAAACGTATTACGGTGTCAACGGCGGGTATTGCTAAAATGATAAAAAAATTGGGTGATGATGATGTGCG
>JAYTIA010000262.1:0-1875 GCA_043732145.1 Saprospiraceae bacterium | reverse complement strand
ATGTAAAATGTGAACGGCGCGATACCTTCCGCAAATTTAAAATTCACCGCCGGACTTTTGCCGCCGTAACATTGAATGGAATCAATAACGAGTTTTCTATTCGGGGTTTTGCCGATGGTTGCAATACAAGCCAATGTAGAAGCTGCTAATTCGGAAACGCGTACACCGCAAACAGCATTTGAGTTGCCTATCGGGCGCACTTTAATATTCACTTTTTGATTGTCCGTCAAATTGTGCAATGTATGTTTCAAAGCTCCGTTCGGAGTTATCCATGCACCGCCGTCAATACTTACTTGATAAGCAATAGCATTCGGGTCAGCATTCCATTGAAAAGTCATATCGTGATATGTTATGCCTGATACAGATAAATTTGCAGCCGTTACGCTGTCGTTAACTGTTACAGTTGCTGCATCGCGGTAAGTACACTTCAAACTGTCGGTAATCACGACCCCGTATTTTGTTGTGGTAGTTGGGGAAGCTGTTGGTATGGCACAATTTGTACACGATAAACCGGTAGTTGGCGACCAAGTATATTTATTGACGTTACCCGTTCTTAAAACCAGAGACCATTTATTCAAAGTATCTATGTTTGTACCACGTGTATCACTTATTTTCAATTTCCAATTCCCGGTGAGTTGTGCATTTTTAAAAATATTCCAAGCTGCCACGCCGCCTTCCGGTTGATAAATACTATTGTATGGTAAGGATGCAGATTGAATACTGGTTGAAGCGGTTGGAGAAAAACATACGTTGCGAATTTGATTGAAACCGATACCGGCGCGTTTATCAAATAAACGCAGCGTTTCACCGCTTGGCGCACACAAATCCACGACTAAATCACTCGCAGCAAAAGTACTTATATCAAAACAAACCGAATCAATCGTCGTGTTGGGGTTTTGAATCGGATTAGGAAAAATATTACTCACCGGTAAATTTGAAACAAAAGGTGTGTCTATCGGTGCTGTTGCTGCACTAAAAGTATTTTGATCGAATGTTTCAAATTTTTCTTCATCGGCTGTACGCGCTAATGAAGTTTTATCAAGACGTAAACTCGTCGGAGAATTTAAGCATATTGCCGCATCAGCTAATTGTTTTAAAGGTTGGTTACAAGTTAAACACGAGGGATGTGATAGAGGCAAAACTTTTACTAAAACATTCGTGTCAAAACTGCAACCGAAGTCGTCTTTTACTTGATATTTGAAATTTGCAATGCCCGCGTTCGGTGGCGATACAATAATTGAATCGCCCATGAAAGATTTTACGGCTTCATTTACCACCCAATTATGCTGAATAATTTGCGGTTGAAATGTTTCTAAAGCCGGATACAAACTTTTTGCGAACTCTATACCCCAACCGAAAATCCAACCATTGTCTTTGTGAAACTGATCTTTTACTACCAACGACCACTCGCCATTGAGTGGGCAACCGATTAAATTTGAAAAAGCTTCTTCAGGCAAATAATTACCTGCCGGTAATGTAACTTCTCGTTGACCGGAATAATTTCGCCAAGTTTTCGCAGCAGCCGTCACCCAATTATAATTCCATCCTACACCCGGAGGATTTTTCGTTGAGTCAATCAAATCGGCAATATTATCATTATCTACATCATTGTAAGGTTGAAATATTGTATTTTCTTTCGGAATCCCGAGTCTAATACGGTTATTACCGCGTGTAGCGTAATCATATTTCAACAATATAGCTTGTTGCTGATTTGGGCAAGTTACTTTTATTTCCAAATCTCGCGCCCAAGAGTGTTCTATATTTATGAAAATACGTTTTAAATCAGCCACATTTAATAAAACTTGACCCGGCGAAAAACCGGTGAAAAAAATACTCGTTTTATAAACGTGTGATGAATCGTCAGGAATAAATAAC
>JAYTIA010000261.1:0-5115 GCA_043732145.1 Saprospiraceae bacterium | reverse complement strand
GATTAGGTATTGGGTAATAATTATTTACGCCCAATACCCAATACCCAATACCCAATACCCATTTTATGGAACATCTGCTACCGCGTCAAATAGGTCACTCTGCTATTATACTAAGTTTTGTTTCTTCGCTACTCGCAACGGTCGCATATTTTACTGCTACACAAAAAAGAAAAAATGCACCGCTTTCAGAACAGTGGACGCGATTAGCACGAGTGGCTTTCGGTGTTCATACCGTATCTGTTCTAACAATTGTCGGCTCTATTTTTTATGTGATGGTGAGCAAAGAGTTTGAGTATTTTTATGCGCACTCGCACGTAGATAAAGAGTTACCGTTCAAATATATTTTTGCCGCGTTTTGGGAAGGACAAGAAGGTAGTTTTTTATTGTGGATGTTTTGGCACGTTTTTCTCGGCGTTTTTATTGGGTTGCGCTATCATGAAAAAAATATAGGCACTGACGCGGATTCAAAATTTTCTTGGGAATTACCGGTTTTAGCGACTTTGTCGTCCGTACAAGTTTTTTTGTCTTCGATGATAATGGGTGTGCATGTTGGTTTCGGTGAGCATTTATATAAGTTGGGCAGCAATCCAATTTTATTGTTGAGAGAGACGATGGACGCGCCGATTTTTGCGCAAGCCGACTATATCGAAAAAATTGCGAATACGGCGCGCGGACTCAATCCGTTGTTGCAAAATTATTGGATGACGATTCATCCGCCGGTTTTATTTCTCGGTTTTGCTTCCGTGACTATTCCTTTTTGTTTTGCGATTGCCGGACTTTGGACAAAACAATACACTGCTTGGTTGAAACCGGCGATGCCTTTCGCGCTTTTTTCCGCTACGATTCTCGGTACGGGTATTTTAATGGGTGGTGCATGGGCTTATGAGGCTTTGAGTTTTAATGGTTATTGGGCATGGGATCCGGTCGAGAATATGTCGTTAGTACCATGGTTAGTGATGGTTGCCGGTATTCACACGCATTTGATTACGCGCACAACCGGACACTCGTTGCGCACGACTTTTATTTTTTATCTGCTGTCTTTTCTTTTGGTTTTATATTCGACATTTCTCACAAGAAGCGGTATTCTTGGCGATACTTCCGCGCACGCTTTTACAGAAATGGGATTAGAGTGGCAATTGATTATATTTCAATTGTTTTTTCTTGGTGCGGCGATTTGGCTGTATACCAAAAACAGAAAAGCGATTCCGACGAATGAAAAAGATGAAAGTATTGCAAGTAAAGAATTTTGGATGTTGATTGGCGCATTGGTGCTTTTGCTTTCCGTTATTTTTATTTCTTTCACGACTTCGATTCCGGTTTATAATAAATTATCCGGTTTTCTCGGAAAACAATTGGGTTTCACGTCGCCGCATTTTACCGCGCCTTTAGAACCCGTCAAACATTACAACACGACGCAATTATGGATCGGCGTTTTTATGGGTTTACTTTCCGGCGGTGCGCAATTTTTGCGATTCAAAGAAAATAATTTTGCGAAACATCAAGCTAAATTTTTGAAACATATCGGTATCGTCATTGCCGGTGCGGCAGTGATTACTGCTTTGTCGAGTAAAATTTTAGAAATGACATCTTGGCAACATTATTTATTAATGTTCGCCGGCGTTTTTACTTTATTGGCGAATGGTGAATATCTCCTTGTTTTTATGCGCAAAAATTTGAAAGCTGCGGGTTCTGCATTTTCTCATTTGGGTTTCGGGATTTTGATTGTCGGCATTATGTTTTCAGGTTTAAATAAACGCTGGATTTCTACGAATCGTTTTGCAATGGAAGGCCTCATCGGTTTCACACCTGAACAATTCAATAAAAACATTTTATTGATGCGCGGGTTGCCGATGTTTATGAGTGGTTATGAAGTCGTTTATAAATCGGATAGTGTTAACGGCAATCGGCGCGATTTTACTTTGAATTTTGTTAAAAGCGATTCGGCGCAAAAAACTATTTTAGATTCTTTTTCTACGCATCCCTATATGTTGTACGATAAAAAAACAGGAAAAATTGCTTCTACTAATCCGGATACGCGCCACACTTTGACTTATGATATTTTCACGCACATCGCCGCGTTGCCGCCGAGCGAACAAGATCCGGAACTCGCACGCAAAGAAGAAGACAGTTTGCATTACGAAAAATATGACATGAAGCCGGGTCAAACGTTCACACCAAATAAATTGACGAAAAAAACGCCACCCTTTACCATCACGATTGATAGTATTACGGAACATCCTAAAACAATAAAATATCAAGCGGAAAAAACGGATATTGCTTTGGGAGTTTATATGACGTTAAGGCGTGTAGTTACAGACTCATTGCCGGTAAAAAATAAATCTAAAATCCAAAATCCAAAATCTAATATCGAACAAATCATGCCGATTGTTTTGGTGCGCGAAAATAATGCGTATCAATTACCGGCAACTGCGAATGATTTGGGTGTTCGCGTGAAAATAGAACCGGAAATTTTTACACGAATGATGGCATCTATCGGCAAAAACGGTGGACAAGAACTGACATTTACGGAAGGGCAGGAGCACCAATTCGGCGACAGCAAAATTACTTTCAGCAGTATTGATACGAAACCCGATATCGGTAACTTTAATTTGCAACCCAATGATTTAACTTTTGGTGTTAATTTAACGATTACATCGCCGAAAGGCATTTTTTTAGCGAAACCAATTTACGTCATTCGCGGCACACAACCGATTCCGATTTCTGATGAAGTGCGCGATTTAGGATTAAATTTCGTTATTTCGAAAGTAAAACCGGAAACGCGTCAATTTATGATAAAAGTTTCCGAGCGCGACTTAAAATCCGTTACGTTTCCGATTGCAATTGCCGAAGATGCACCACGCACCGATTATATTGTTTTGGAAGCAACCGTTAATCCCGGTATTAATTTAGTATGGGTCGGTTGTATTTTGATGTTGTTTGGATTGGGTACTGCGATGATGTATCGGCTTAAACGGTGATTTTCGAGATTTGAGCCGGACAAGATTTTAGCGGGTTTAATAACTAAAAAAAAATTAATAGAAATTACCTCAATGATACACATCAAGTCGTACATGAAAAACATTAAATTTGTGAACTATGTACGGACTGATGTGTCTGAGTGATAAATTTTCGAATATTGAAAAAATCTTGTTTATCGTAAAAATCCTGTAAATAATGGTTTTTTACAGTATTATGTTTATCTTTCGGCGACTTTTACTGAATATAATGCGTCTTAATTGCGTTAACATTGTTTTACGTTTCATCATCTAACAGTATTTTTATAATTGCATGAAAAAAATCTTTTTACGCGCTACGCTCTTCTCTTTGATTAATTTTTGTTTTATTTTTTTCGGAAACGCGCAGGTAAATCTTTGTGGTATGAGTATGGACGATATTCATGCCAATGCGTCTATTATTAAAGAACTCCGCGCTAAATATCCTCAAGGTACGACTTCCGAATTACGTGCAGTATCTTATGTTCCCGTTTGGTTTCATATTGTTTCTCTAACAGATGGTACCGGCGGTGTTCCGGAATGGAAAATTTTGGATATGTTGTGCAATTGGAATAAAATTTATAACGACAACGGTATCGCGCTGCAATTTTACATCAAGGGATTTGATTACATTAAAAGTGACGCAACTTACAATTATCCGCGCAGTTTGACCGGTGATGCGGGTGTACGCAGCAATAAAAAGGCTGATGGTGCTAATGTTTATATCACTAATGGTGCCGGAGCAAAACCGAATGACGGTACTTTAGCTTACTTTTCTAATAAACAATACACGAGCGATCCAAGTTATACGAATGATTGGATTGTGATGCTTAGATCACAAGTGACGAGTTCTTTTAATGATGCTTATACGATTGCACACGAAATGGGGCATTTTTTCAGTTTGCTGCATACTTTTAATGGTTGGGAACCGGCACAGTTTATTGCTACAGCCGCAAAGCCTTGTGCCGATATTTATGCAAGCGATAAAGTAACATTGACAGAAAAGCACAGCAGAGGTGCAGATGGCAATTGCGCGGATGCCGGCGATTATATGTGTGATACACCCGAAGATTATGATTTTGGTTACGGTTACAGCGGTTGTACTTGGACAGGCTCTGCACAAGATCCGAATTGTGTACCTGTTACGCCATCAGAAAAAAATATCATGGGTTATTTTGTGGGTTGTTTGAATAATTTTTCAGCGCAACAAAAAGAAGCTATTATTAATAATTATACTTACGACAGAGGTCGTCAATATCTCCGCGATTTGAATATTACACCGAGTTTAGTTGATTTGGGTACAACAACAATCGTTTCTCCTGCAAACGCTTCTACGGTAAATGGTTTTGATAATATAACTTTGTCGTGGTCACCAACTACGGGTGCAACAGGATATTATGTGCAAATAAGTACGAGTGCTAGTTTTGCCTCTAACGAATATCATTTCCTGACAGCGAATGCAAATGCAAGTATTAATATCAATGTAAATAACACAAGTGCCGCATTTTTACAACCGAATGTAAATTATTATTGGCGTGTACGCCCGATGAGTTCTTATAAAAATTGTGCAAATTTTGTTACCGCTAGATTTGCAACAACTATTGGCTCCGGTGTGAATAATATTCCCGATGTGAGTGATTTCAATGTTTATCCGAATCCCATTACGAATACAAAATCTGTTGAAGTGACTTTATCTTTAGAAAGATCTTTAGATGCCGTTATTAAAATTGTCGGATTAAACGGACAAATTATCAATCAACAAAAACAACATTTCGATAGCGGTTTCACAACGCATCATTTAGATTTGTCGAATTTGCAAAACGGTATGTATATTTTACGCATCGAATCAGATAGAGGTGTGTTGAACAGTAAAATAACAATGGCGAATTGATTAATAATGAACAATGAATAGTTTTTTAGAAATTTAATTGATAGTTAGTATTCTAAAATTAAAACATCCCGCATTTTCTCAAGTAGAATTTTCGGGATGTTTTAGTTAATGGCGACTAAGTTCAATAATTAATCCCCGTTTTCTCAAGAAATATAACCGTTTTCTAAAAACATACGCTTTGAGAATAACTTACCTGTTTGTGGTACATTTTTTGACAAGTTTCTATAAACA
>JAYTIA010000260.1:0-1878 GCA_043732145.1 Saprospiraceae bacterium | reverse complement strand
GTAGAATACTTGACAGACCAAATCGCTCAACGCGCTTGGATGTTGATTGAAGAAGTAGAAACACTCGGCGGTATGGCTAAAGCAATTGAAGCGGGTTTGCCGAAATTGCGAATCGAAGAAGCTGCCGCACGCAAACAAGCGCGTATTGATTCGGGAAAAGATTCAATTATCGGTGTCAATGTTTTTCAAACATCAGAAGAAAACAATTTTGATTTATTGGACGTTGATAATGCTGCCGTTCGTGACGCACAAATTGCACAATTACAGCGCATCAAAAAATCGAGAGATAATGATTCCGTTCAAGCGGCGTTATTAAAATTAGAAAATGCGGCACGCAGTAATGATAATTTATTGGCGTGCGCCATTGACTGTGCGCGATTACGCGCCACACTCGGCGAAATTTCCGATGTGATGGAAAAAGTTTTTGGCAGATATGCCGCCACGAATAGAATTATATCAGCCGTGTACAGCAGTGAAAATAAAGACAATGTTGATTTTAAAAACGCGCAACACTTAGCTGATGTGTTTGCCGAAAAAGAAGGTCGTCGCCCGCGCATCATGATTGCGAAACTCGGACAAGACGGACACGATAGAGGTGCAAAAATAATTGCGACAAGTTTTGCCGATTTAGGTTTCGATGTGGATATGGGTCCGTTGTTTCAAACACCAAAAGAAGCGGCGAAACAAGCTGTAGAAAATGACGTGCATATCCTCGGTATTTCAAGTTTAGCAGCAGGACATAAAACACTCGTGCCGGAAACCATCGCCGAATTAAAAAAACTAAATCGTGAAGATATTTTAGTGATTGTCGGCGGCGTAATTCCGCCGGCTGATTATAATTTTTTGTATGAACACGGTGTGGCAGGCATTTTCGGTCCGGGAACGAAAATACCGAAGGCAGCATCGGAAATAATTGAATTATTGATGAAGGATTAACGATTTTAGATTTTGGATTTTTAAGTTTGAAAAATTTTTTTTGATTTTCTTTTTGAAAAAAATCTTAGAAATTTTTAAATCCTTTAATCATGGGTTTTTTTAATTTCTTTTTTGAAAATAAAAAACGCGCAAAGAAAATTATTTTTTTGCGCGTTTTTTTATTTCAAATCAAAAATGAAAATTGAAAATCGTTAAGCTTTTTTCTTATCGCTTTTCGCTTCCGCAGATTTTGGCGGCACGACACCCGAACCGCTATTCGTTTCAGATTTATAAGAAGACGGTGCCTTCTTTTTACCTTCGGATTTATCCGCCGGTGCTTTTTTTATGTTTTTCTGACCTTTGTCCTTGCTCATTTTTTGAATTTTTAAATTATTAAGATTTATTTATTTCTCATTACTTACATTTCAACTTTTCAAAGATAGGGTTAAAATAATTAATTTCGGACATTTAGAAAAATAATTTACACAATTCAGGCAATTCAATTTTATTGAAAAAAACATACTACAAGCCATAGTCGGCATAATTTCAAAAAAATGAAAAAAAAATTGGGTGATTACAAAATTGGTTATATATTTGCACCGCATTAGAAAGAGGGCGGTTAGCTCAGCTGGTTTAGAGCATTTGCCTTACAAGCAAGGGGTCATAGGTTCGAACCCTATACTGCCCACAGAATTTAGATTTTAGAAAATAAAAGCCGTTGATAATCATTGTGTTATCAACGGCTTTTTAGTTTTTTTTATTGCGTGACCTATCCATATAGAATTTTAAAAAAAAACCCGTTCCTTGTTGCCACGGAACGGGGGAAAATCGGATGGGATTATAATCTGCTGCATGAAGCCGCACAATTAATTAAAAACTGAAAATTCAAAATTGAAAATTATTTTTTCAATGTCTAAACTACTATTTTTAATTAATTAAGAACTAACTGCTCAACAGATTAAC
>JAYTIA010000259.1:0-1880 GCA_043732145.1 Saprospiraceae bacterium | reverse complement strand
TTGAAGTCATCGTTGGACCTGAATTTGTAACGGGTTCGACCCGAATGAAAGCCGGTACGGCAACGAAATTAGTTTTAAATATGATTTCGACAACACTGATGATTAAGAAGGGGCGCGTAAAAGGAAATAAAATGGTGGATATGCGGATGAGCAACCACAAACTTATCAAACGCGGCGCAAAAATGTTAATGGAGGCTTTGAAAATCAATGAACAAGAAGCTGAAGTGCTGCTCAAAAAACATGGTTCGGTGCGTAATGCGATAGAAAATGAATAAATGGACTTACTGATGATGGACTTACTGACGATAGAAAAACAAGTCCATAATCAGTAAGTCCACTGTCAGTAAGTCCATTTGTTAATTATTCGGCATTCCTTTATTATACCAAGCCAATAATTTATTTATATCGCAAGCAGCCAGTTTATCTGCTCCTTGAGGCATAGGATCGGCACCTGAAGTTTGATTAATATCTGCAAAAAAAGTTGTGCTTTTAGCCTTAATGTATTTCTGAATCGTTGCGTAGGAGCCATAATTTGCACCGCCCGATGATGCAGCACTTGAATGACAATTGGGCGTTGCGCAATTTTTTGAAATTATGGGCGAAATGACTGCCGTAAAAGTAGCAGCCGTTGTGTCGCAAACGTTGGTTGTCGTCGTCGGATACAAAGTTGCTTCGTTATCGTTGTAACAACTAGTAAAAGAAATAACCGCAGCGATACAAATTAAAAACAGCGCAATAAAAAAAGATTGTTTCATCGTAATAATTTAAGCTAAATAAAAGTTGTCAATGAATAAAGACGCGCTCCGATTAAAAAATTCGGGCGCGTCTTTATTTTATTTCAAAGATAATAAATTTCTTTTTATCTTTTATTTTTTTGCAATTCTAAAACGAAAAACGACTAAAAAATGTTTTTTGTTCATTTTTTATTTTTCATTATTCATTTTTTTACCCGCCATATACTCTCAAAGAATTACCGGTTAATGCCGTTGTATAAATCGTTAAACCGCCGGAGCCGTTCGCATTTAACCCCGCTCCGGATTCATTATACAATGCTCCATGAACAGAACATTGAAATTGATTACTGCTATTGAAATAAATACCCGATTGCTGTTCATGCGAACAAATTTGTGTAGCTGCAACATATTTTCCGTTTGTGTCTTGCGCCACCACAACACCATTTGTTTTGATATACCCGCCTTTTGTGAGCAAATTGACATTGGCGGCTTGTGTTAAATCGAGCGTAAAATCTACGGCTCCGCCACCGGATGCTTTGGTGCAAGCCTGAAAACAATTTGTCGTTAAAACAAATGCAGCACCTAACCCAAGAGTTTCCAAAAATTCTCTTCTTTCCATAAATTTTATTTATTTTGATTTTTATTAAGTAATGACGAACAGAATGTTTTCGTATTCACACAACGTTATCACCTAAAAAAAATTTTGGACGATATGTTACTACCGCCCAAAACTCTCTTTTCATAATTGTTAATGCTTAATGAAATGAAATTAATCATTGACAACTGACAACTAACCATTATTTATCTACACGTTTTTACACTCACAAAAGTCCCTGTTGCATCAAATTCTAAAGCGTAGCGCGTATTGTTTGCGTTAATCAATACTTCATAACCTTGCAACACACCACTCACCGTAACACTTTCAGCTAATTTGAAAACATAGTTAGGATAAGTAACTGTCAAGTATGCCAGCGTTTTTGCAGGTAATGCTGTTTGTGCTATTGAAACTTCAACACCTTTAATATGGTTATTCAATTGAACGCGTTTTACGAATACACCCGCAGATGTAAAAGTTGTAGCGAACAAACCATTGCTTTTAGTGATAACGATAGTATTTCCGTCGTCGTTAAATGCTTTCACTAAAGT
>JAYTIA010000258.1:0-1881 GCA_043732145.1 Saprospiraceae bacterium | reverse complement strand
AATTAGATTTCGTTAATTATTATTTTAATAATTTTCAACCAAAACCAAACGAAACACCAGAATCTTACGTTATTAGATTTCAGATGATAGACCCACTGGTGATAGAATTACTGATAATAGACAATTGAAAGTCCAAATTAAGTAAGTCTATCGTCAGTAAGTCTATCGTCAGTAAGTCCACTATCCATTAAAATAATTCATGAAAAAATCTTTTCGGCTTCCCATACTATTAATTGCTGTTTTCGTTATCGGCACTGCCGCGCACGAAAAAGCCGGTGACGGTAAATATTTTGAAATTTCAAAAAACATTGAGATATTCACTAACCTTTATAAAGAACTCAATACCAATTACGTCAACGAATTGGATCCATCCAAACTCATGCGTACGGGTGTTGAAGCGATGCTCACTTCACTCGATCCTTATACAAATTATATTTCCGAAAGTGATATTGAAGGCTATCGTTTCATCACCGAAGGCAAATATAATGGTGTCGGTGCATCTTTTGATAAAACCGGCGATGAGGTTTTGGTAACAGAAATTTTTGAAAAATCGCCCGCACAAAAAGGCGGATTAAAAGCCGGTGACCGCATCATTGCCGTTGACGGAAAAAACGCGAAAGGAAAATCTGTTGAAGAAGTTGGTGATGCGCTGAAAGGTGCCGGTGGTTCGAGTGTAGAACTTACGGTGTCGCGGATGCAAACTGATGGTAATTTTAAAACTATTCGCGTCAAATTGAATCGCGATGAAATTACGGAACAAAATGTACCGTATTCCGGTTTGGTTGGTGAACACGTCGGATATATTGTCCTCACAACTTTCACACGCGAAGCCGGCGACAATGTTCGCAAAGCGTTTCTAGATTTAAAAGCTAAAGACCCGCAACTTAAAGGCGTGATTCTAGATTTGCGCAACAACGGTGGCGGTTTATTGAACGAAGCCGTTAACATTTGTAATATTTGGTTGCCGAAAGATCAACTCGTCGTGGCGACGAAAGGAAAAGTTATTGAGTGGGACAGAAGTTTTAAAACATTGAACCCTTCCGACGATGAACAAATGCCCCTAACGGTTTTGGTCAATAAAGGTTCGGCATCGGCATCTGAAATAGTGAGTGGTACTTTGCAAGATTGCGACCGCGCCGTTATTATGGGTCAACGCAGTTATGGTAAAGGTTTGGTGCAAAATATTTATGACATCGGTTACAATTCTAAATTAAAAATCACGACAGCTAAATATTATACGCCGAGTGGCAGATGTATTCAAGCCGTGAAATATGAAAACGGTAAACACGTAGATATTCCGGATACATTACGCGCCGCGTTTAAAACGAAAGCCGGCAGACCGGTGCTTGACGGCGGCGGTATAAAACCGGATGTGCTTTTATTGCGAAATGACGATTTTGGTTTAATGCATGCTTTGAAAGAAAAATTTGTGCTTTTAGATTTCGTGACTAAATATTCACTCACGCATGATTCTGCTTCTGTTGGCGCACCCGAAAATTTTCATTACACGGATTTCGATGCTTTCACGAGTTTTCTATCCACACATAATTTTCAATATGAGAGTGAAAGCGAAAAATATTTAAAAAAAATGCGCGAAGAAGTTGTCAAAGAAAAATCGGACGAAACGCTTGCTCCGGAAATAACTGCACTTGAAAATAAAATTAAATCAGAAAAGAAAAATGATTTAATGCGCCATAAAGAATCCATTTTGCACGAAATAGAAAAAGAAATAGTTGCCCGTTATTTTTTTGAACGCGGCACTATTAAAACCAATTTGCGCAACGACGATGAAATAAAATCTGCTGTCGCACTGTTTAATGATGCGGCACGTTATAAAAGTATTTTGAAGCAATAACTATGATTTTTGGGATTTAAGGATGG
>JAYTIA010000257.1:0-1882 GCA_043732145.1 Saprospiraceae bacterium | reverse complement strand
TGTGTTCCTTCGTTCCGCGTTTGTACGATTATCATCCGAAAGCTATTCCCGCGCCTTACAACCATTCTAATATCGATTCCGATGAAATGATTTATTATATCGCCGGCGATTTTATGAGTCGAAATAATATTGAGCAAGGACATATCACATTGCATCCGAGCGGTATTCCGCACGGACCCGCTCCCGGTGCCTATGAACGCAGCATCGGCAAAAAAGAAACAATTGAATTGGCGGTGATGATAGATACTTTTCGTCCGTTAATGATTACCGAAAACGCTTTAGCGATTGATGACGGTGTTTATTATAAATCTTGGGTGGAATAATAAAAATGATGTCTAAAAATAATAACTTTTCAATTCAAAACATCCCGTTCGGTATTTTTTCTATCGATAACGGGAAAAAACGCCTCGGTACAATCATCGGTGAAGAGGTGATTGATTTGTATGGATTGGCGAAAACAGGTGCGTTTGATGATTTAAAAATAAAAAAAAATATTTTTCTGAAAGGGTTTTTGAATGACTTTATTGGACTCGGCAAACCAAAAACAAATGCAGTGAGGGAGCGTATTCAAAATATTTTTTCGGAAAAATTTCTCGGTGAAAATATTTGTTTTCATCAAAGCAAAGTGCAAATGCACTTGCCGATAAAAATTGGCGACTACACCGATTTCTATTCGAGCGAGCAACACGCCACAAATGTCGGTATAATGTTCAGAGATAAAGCCAATGCACTTTTGCCGAATTGGAAACATTTACCCGTCGCGTATCACGGCAGAGCGTCTTCAATATTTGTTTCAGGTACAAATTTTCAACGTCCGAAAGGACAGATGCTTTCCGAAAACCCAAACGCCCCTCCCGTTTTTCGCGCCACGCGACAATTGGATTTTGAATTAGAAGTCGCTACAATCATCGGAAAGCAAAATGAAAATGGAAAAAATATTAGCACTGATGAGGCGGAAGATTATGTTTTCGGATTTGTTTTATTCAACGATTGGTCGGCACGCGATATTCAACGTTGGGAATACGCGCCTTTAGGACCATTTCTCGGAAAAAATTTCTTTTCTGCTGTCAGTCCGTGGGTTGTAACTTGCGAAGCACTCGCGCCTTTTAAATCCGTTGCGCCCGAACAATCACCGGCAGTATTACCGTATCTGAAAGAAAAAAACAGATTCACTTATGATATACAATTAGAAGTTTTTTTAGAAACAAAAACAGGTGCGACACATCAACTCTGTACGTCCAACTTCAAAAATTTGTATTGGACGGTGTCGCAACAAATTGCACATCACACGATTAACGGTTGCAATTTAAATATAGGCGATGTTTTAGCTTCCGGTACTATTTCGGGCGATACGCCGGATAGTTTCGGTTCTTTTTTGGAATTATCTTGGAACGGAAAAAACCCGTTGTATTTTTCCGACGGCACTTCAAGAAGTTTTGTAGAAGACGGCGACACAATAATTATTAAAGGTTTTGCAGAAAAAAAAGATATGCGTGTTGGTTTTGGAGAAGTGAGAAACAAATTATTAATTGAAAAGTGAAAACAAATCTTTATGCCGGTAACAATCTTTTTAATATAAACTCTTGATTGTTAATAATTTCATCCTACCATATATTTTTTTCCGGGCAAAGCACGTACTAAACCTTTGAACTCAAGAGACAGTAAAGTGCCGGCAATTTCTCCGGGGCTTTTTTGCGTGATATAACTTATCTGATCAATCAACATTCCCGCTTCGAATTGTTTTATAGTATCGAAAAGTAACTGTTCACCGGCATTAAGATTTTGAAATAATTGCAATTGCGGCGCAGAGTGCGCTGTATCTAACTGTTCCCAACGCAAAACGTTTGAAATATCTTGTACGGACTCTAAAACATAAACAAGT
>JAYTIA010000256.1:0-5129 GCA_043732145.1 Saprospiraceae bacterium | reverse complement strand
CTTCATCAAAAATAGACATCGTCAGCGTGATTTGCGCACGTACATTCATTAAATTGGAATTGATACGATTGCCGGCGCGTGCCATGATGGCAATAATTTCATGCCCCTGCCACATAAAAGGTGCTATCATTGCTTTATCCGAATACATCACAACGTCCGGTGCTTTTGAAAAACGCGAAAACAATAAACCGGTAATAATCGCAAAACTCAACAAACCCACCAATGCTTCGAACGATGCAATTGCACTGGCACCAAAACCGGTGGGATTAATGCGTCCGTAACCAACTGTTGTCAAAGTTTGCGACGAGAAAAAATAAATTTCCCAAAATTTATCTTTTCCCGAATTAAACATCATGCCGCCGATTTGATCAACACCGACGAAATAATAAGCTGCAACGAAAATAATATTTACTATCGTGTACCATAAAAAAATGATATAAAAAAAATGTCGCCACCGCGCCGTGTTGAGCCATTTATAAAAATTAAAACTTTCGTACCAAGGCAGTCCGATGCGTTTATAATTATAAGATCCGTCCGGATTTATCAAACGTTTTTGTCGAACGTCGGTGATACCGAATCCTAATTCTTTATCGGCAGTTATTGCGAGTTTGTTTTTGCGTTCAGACATAGTTCTTCGATTGTGGATTTAGATATTAGATTTAAGATTTACCGTTTTGTAAAACATAA
Source organism: Saprospiraceae bacterium (assembly GCA_043732145.1). Classification (GTDB taxonomy): domain Bacteria; phylum Bacteroidota; class Bacteroidia; order Chitinophagales; family Saprospiraceae; genus JAAFJT01. The sequence continues at coordinate 4,442 of JAYTIA010000256.1, read as the reverse complement.
TTATCAACAAATTAATCTACTTTTAAGTTTGCAAGATACTCCGGATAAACTTCAGATAAATAAAGAAATGCGTGCAAAGAAAAGTTCTTCGCACGCATTTTAGCTACATCTGAATCTTTCTGATTAATTCATTTTTTCGTCGCCACTATTCTCAATCTTTTATAATCTGCATACCAAACACCGTTTACTTTATGTGTTGAATGAAGTTGTGTTTCCACGTCATTTAAAATTTTATCAACGTATTCCTCGTTTAAATTTTTAAAAAAAGTGGCACGAAACATCCTAAACCAATTTTTCATGCCGTCATCCCCTTTTAATTCTGTTTGCCTGTCAAAATGAACAGCATATTCTACTCTAAAACTCATTTTTTCAAGCAATGATGCGTATTCACCAATAGAAGGATAATACCAAATATTAATGCCGGCATCTTTTTCAAAACCAAATCGAGTGAGTGCGTTTCTAAATGCCGCCATCATTTTTTGTACATTGTTTTTTCCGCCAAACTCTGCGACAAAACGCCCGCCGGGTTTCAACGCATTAAAAATACATTCAACAGCTTTTTCTTTTTCTAACACCCAATGCAATGTGGCGTTAGAAAAAACAGCATCGAATTGTGCGTGATAATTCAAATTTTCCGCACGTTCCACTTCAAACGTGATATGCGGAAATTTTCTTTTTGCCTCAGCAATCATTTCTTGCGAACTATCAACGCCGGTTACTATTGCACCTTGTTGGGTAATCAATTCCGCTAAATCACCGGTACCGCAACCCAAATCTAAAATTTTTTCCCCACTTTTCGGATTAAGCAAAGCCACAACATCTTCTCCGTATTTTGTAACGAAGCTGTGTTTGGTATCGTATAAACTTGAGTTCCATTTCATTACCGTTAATTCGTGAATTTATTAAAGAAATTTCAAATCCAGAATCTAAAATCGCAAATCCAAAATCGAATTAATACCCCGGATTAGATTCAATAAGAACGAATGATGAATTGAAAAAAGATTGAGTCATCGGTAATGTTTCTAATTGCAAATCTTGGCTTGTGATGATAATATTATTCATTTTTTTATTTTTTAACTATCGAATTAAACTTTTTTTTTTCACTTGGTATTACAAAGTTAGCTCGTTAATTTTTTTAGGCAAGCCATTTTTTAAAATCTGTTACAGTTTTCAAAATTATTTTTCAGATAAAAAACATTTTTTGTGGTTAATAAAATTTTAAAATAAAAATTTAAAATAAAAAATCAAGAATAAAAAATATTTTTTTCAAAATAAAAATTTTAATTTGAAAGAAATAAAAAAAATGTTTTAAAAATAAATTACAATACTCAAAGAATATTTTTTTATTTGAGAGAGTAATACACTATTTATTAAAAACTAAAAATATACCGCTAAATGAGTTCCACATAAATTTATCTTTCCGGATATTTTAAATCGGTTTTGTCTTTTTTATAAAGTTAATGCGCTATTACCGGTTAGTATATTAAATTTGCGACGAAAAATAATTTAATGGTTTAAAACCGTCATTGAGGTTTAAAACCATTAAACAAGTCAACGAATATAAATCCAATTAATCTATCAATAAATAGATGTTTGAAGATAAACCTAATTCAGGTGTGAATTAAGGAAACACATCATTTATCATTAATCATTAAAAATAAAAATGGCTACTAAATTTCGTTCGGGTGTGTTGTTCGGTCAAGAAGTAAAAGATTTGCTTGATTATGCGAACGCCAATGATTTCGCGCTTCCGGCAGTGAATGTTACCGGCAGCAGCACCATAAATGCGGTCATGGAAACGGCACGTAATGTCAATTCACCTGTCATTATTCAGTTTTCGCATGGCGGAGCTGCATTTAATGGTGGTTTAGGTTTGGATAATAAAAATCATCAGGCTTCAATACTTGGTGCAGTAGCAGGTTCGCTTCATGTACAAATGTTGGCAAAGGCTTACGGCGTGCCGGTTATTTTGCACACAGACCATTGCGCAAAAAAACTTTTGCCATGGATGGACGGTATGCTGGGCGCGAGTGAAGATTTTTTCAAACGCACGGGAACACCTTTATATTCGTCGCACATGCTCGATTTATCGGAAGAACCGCTCGAAGAAAATGTAGAAATTTGTGCCGCTTATTTCAAACGCATGAGCAAAATGGGTATGACGCTCGAAGTTGAAATCGGTGTCACCGGCGGCGAAGAAGACGGCGTGGATAATAGCGGCGTTGATAATTCAAAACTTTATACACAACCGGAAGATGTGGCGTATGTGTATGAACACTTGAATCCGATTTCTCCGAATTTTACAATCGCTGCGGCTTTCGGAAATGTACATGGCGTTTATAAACCGGGTAATGTACATTTACAACCGGTGATTTTAAAAAATTCGCAAGATTATGTTAAAAAACATTTCGGCTTAAAAAGCGATGTGCCTATTAATTTCGTTTTTCATGGCGGCAGCGGTTCTTCACGCGAAGAAATCAGAGACGGTGTGAAATATGGTGCAGTAAAAATGAATATTGATACTGATATGCAATGGGCGTATTGGGAAGGTGTTCATGATTATTACGAGGCAAAAAAAGGTTATCTGCAAGGTCAAATCGGTAATCCGGAAGGCGACGACAAACCGAATAAAAACGTCTACGACCCGCGCAAATGGATTCGCGCTGCCGAAAAAACTTTCGTTGACCGCTTGAAAATCGCTTTTGAAGATTTGAATTGTATAAATCGTAATTTATAAACGACAGACGACGGACAATGGACAATGGAAAAATCAATTCTTGTCCATTGTCCATTGTCCATTGTCCAACATTTATGCTCGCAAAACGCATCATTCCTTGTCTCGATATTCGCGACGGACGCACCGTGAAAGGTATCAACTTTGAAAACATACGCGATGCCGGAGATCCGGTTGAACTTGGCATTTTATACAATAAACAAGGAGCCGATGAATTGGTTTTCTTGGATATTACGGCAACGCACGAAGACCGCAAAACTTTCGCATCACTCGTGACGCGCATCGCCGAAAATTTAAACATTCCGTTTACCGTCGGCGGTGGTATTGGTTCTGTCGAAGATGTTTCGCGTTTGTTGGGTGCCGGAGCCGATAAAGTTTCCGTTAATTCTGCTGCTGTGCGCAAACCGGAATTGATTAATAATCTGGCGAAAGAATTTGGTAGTCAATGCGTGGTATTGGCGATTGATGCAAAAGAAACCGACAAAGGTTGGCGCGTTTTTCTAAACGGCGGACGCATCCAAACCGAATTGGATTTATTTGAATGGGCGAAAGAAGTAGCGGACAGAGGTGCCGGTGAAATTTTATTTACTTCGATGGATCACGACGGTTCTAAAAAGGGTTTCGCTTGTGCGGCTTTAGCAAAAATTTCTTCGAGTATATCTATTCCGATTATTGCTTCCGGAGGTGCCGGCACAATGCAACATTTTCAAGAAGTTTTTGAAACCGGCAAAGCTGATGCCGCATTAGCCGCGAGTATTTTCCACTTCAAAGAAATTGGGATTTCGGATTTGAAAAATTATCTGAAGGGAAAAAATATACCGATGCGTATTTAACGTTTAAGAATTATTCCAAACTCTTTTCCATTAGCTTTGGTTATCTCAACAATCATTCTTTTCTTTGTTAAATCATCTAATAAAATTTATAAAATGAAAAGAAATCTTCTATTTCTACTCCTCGCTTTTTCTGCATTATTTGCAACCGCTCAACGCAAACCTATTGGTAATTTACTCGTCGAAAGTATTCCGGAATTACCGACAGCGTTGAAAGAAAAATGGGAACAATATCAAAACATACGCGGTGCAAGTTTTTCCGATTGGGATGCGAGCGGCAATGGCATTTATATCGCTACGCGCTTTGCGGATGTGGCGCAAATTCACCACGTGAATAATGCCGGCGGTTATCGCGAACAAGTAACGTTTTATAAAGAACCGATTGGTGCGGCTAATGTTTGTCCGAATCCTAACAGTGACGGTTTTTTATTTTCAAAAGATAACGGCGGTAACGAAAACTTTCAAATTTATTATTTTGATCGCAAAACAGGTAATACAACACTTTTGACGGACGGAAAAAGCAGAAACGGCAATGCGACATGGAATAAAAAAGGCGACAGAATTTCTTTCATTTCCAATAAAAGAAACGGGAAAGACTTGGATTTCTATACCACAACCTTATCAAATCCGACTGACGCGAAATTAATATTAGAAAATAAAGGCGGCGGTTGGGCAGTTGCTGATTGGTCGGATGATGAAACAAAAATGATTGTACGCAACGGCATTTCCGCCAATGAATCGAATATTTATTTGCTTGATTTGATTACAAATAAATTAGCACCTGTGAATCTCTCTCAAAAACAAATTGCTTACAACGATATTAAATTTGCAAAAAACGGCAAAGGAATTTATTGGTTAAGCGATGAAGATGCGGAGTT
>JAYTIA010000255.1:0-1883 GCA_043732145.1 Saprospiraceae bacterium | reverse complement strand
CAACCATCAACCATTAAAAGAAATAATTCCCCCAAAAGAAAACCATCAAATAGATCCAAAGATAATCGAGAAAATGCCAATAGAGTGCAAGTAGACGCAATTGCAATTGTCTTACCGGATCCGTAAAATACACGAGTACTGTTACAGGTTCGCGCATTTTAGTATAAGCATTCCACAAAAATACTAAAAAAAATGGTAAGCCGGCGACGATGTGAAAAACGTGAATAATCGAAATAACATACACATAGCCCGACATATTGCCGCCTTTAAATAAATTCGGATTTTCACCTACTAAAATTTGCCAACCGTAATATTGCAAAGCCATAAATGTAAACGTGAGCAATACAGTCAACAACAACGCAATCTGATAGCCTTGAGTGTCATCTATTTTATATTTTTCTTGCGCACGTCGCAACATCACGCTTGAAGCATAGAGTACAACCGTATTAAAAACAAACAAAAACGGAATTTTTATCGGTGGTTGCCCGGTGGTGACACGTGTGTATAAATAAGCAGCAGACAAGCCGACAAAAATCATTGTCAAACCTGCCAATAATAAATACAACATGATGCTGTACGGATGCGTGCCAAGCGAGCGAAAATCGTTAGTTCTTTGATTCATTTTTTATTGAGATAATAGACACCGCACAATAAACATGAATTTTAAAGTTTTGTTTATTTTTTCGATTTTCTTTGTTATTCATTATTCTTCGTGTATTGAGTTTGTATTTAGTTAACTAATCTACCAAATAACCAACTTATAATAATTTTCCTTTCAAAATAAAAGAAGCAGTAACGAAATAAATAACTAGACCGGTAACATCAACAAGTGTAGCAACAAAAGGCGCGGAAGAAGTGGCAGGGTCGAGTCCGAAACGTTTCAAAATAAAAGGAATCATTGAACCTGAAAGTGTTCCCCACAAAACTACGCCGATGAGCGATAGTGAAACCGTAAGTCCAATAAAAGGCCAATATTGTCCGTAATCGTAAAATCCAACTTTTTGCCAAAGCATAATGCGTAGAAAACCGATACTGCCAAGAATTAAACCGAGCGACAAACCCGACATAATTTCTTTTTTTATGACATAAAACCAATCTCTTACATTTAATTCTTTAATAGCCATGGCGCGAATAATCAATGTCGCAGCTTGCGAACCTGAATTACCGCCTGATGACATAATTAAAGGTATAAAAATAACGAGCAGAACTGTTTTATCAAGTTCTCCTTGAAAATAACTCATCGCAGAAGCCGTAAACATTTCGCCTACAAATAAAATAACCAACCAACCGGCGCGTTTGCGTATCATCTCAAACAGAGGTGTATCCACGTATGGCAAGTCGAGTGCATCGAGACCGCCGAATTTTTGAATATCTTCGGTGTCGCGTTGCTGAATCACGTCAATCATATCATCTACAGTTACTATGCCGACTAAAACACCGCTTTCACTCACAACAGGCAATGCAGAGCGGTCATATTTTGAAAAAGAACTAATAGCATCTTCGCGATTCATCGTACCGCGTAAACAGAGATAAGCAGAATCCATGAGCGTTTCGATTATTACTTTATCATGCGCCAAAAGTATTTTGCTGATATGAATGTCGTCAATCAGTTTTTCGTTTTCATCAACGACATAAACAAAGTTGAGTGTTTCCGCTTTCTTACCATTTTTCCGGACTTCTTGTAGCGTGCGTGCAACTGTCCAATCTTTATGTACTTGAATATAAAGTGGTGTCATGATACGTCCGACACTGTTTTCAGGATAGCCGATTAAGTTCAGTGCAACTTTCCGTTCGTCGTCACCTAATAAATTCGTTACGTCTTTAATCAATAAATCCGGAAAATCTTCAAACAAAGCGGTGCGGTCATCCGGTGCCATTTCGTT
>JAYTIA010000254.1:0-5132 GCA_043732145.1 Saprospiraceae bacterium | reverse complement strand
TGTTTAAATGCTTGCGATAATAGGCGCGCAAAAAACTATAGACCAAAATTCCGTAAACGCAGAGATGTACCCATTTATCAATTGTAAAAAGTTCTGTCCAATCAAATTTAGGAATGTCTTTTCCCGGAATCGTTGAAATAATAAAAATAAATATCGCCCAAACAATTGGTAGGATATAATTTCTCACGACAGAAGTAGGAGCAGTCAATAGTTGTTAATGGTTAATGGTTATAGATGAATCGAGATTTTACCCCGGTTCATCTATAGTTGTTAATTATTAATTTGGTTTTATAAGAATAACAGGAAAATGATACCTTCCCGATTTTTCATTATTTGTTGTTCACTTTTCATTTATTAATCACTACGCCGCTCGCAACGAAACGAATTTTGGTTTGCGGTTGCGTTATTTTTGCGATGTCTTCTTTTGATTTACCGTCGTCTTCGGCATAATGACGCAATTCATCTACGGAAATAATTTCTTTAAACGCGTCACCACTCATGACAATGCGTTTACCGGCGAGATCTTTCGGCATAAAAAAAGCATAATCTTTAAATTTTACAAACATCGGAGCTGCACCGGTTTCACTTTTAATATTCATCCAACAGCCGCGTGCTTTGCAAACTGCATCCACAACACCGGCTACTTTTACATTTTTAAGCGTATCCGTTTTTTGCAGAAGCGGTAAAATGGCATCGTAAGAAAAGGCATCTTTTGTTGTTACCGGTGCGCCGAAATGCACGCCATCATTTTTTTGTTTTGAAAAATCGTTAAAAGCTTCCGACTCTGATTTAGCGACTTCAGTTTTCGTTATTGCAACCGGTGTTGTACAGGATGCCGCCAATACAACAATACCGATCATGATTAATAGATATTTTTTTAACATGATACAGATAATTTAGAACTTAAAAAAACCTTGAATGCTTTACAAAGATACAAAATTATGCCGAATAAAATATTTTTTTTCATCTTGGAGGTGCAAAAGACAAGTGTTTTAAGAAATTTTTTAACTTTACATCTATCTTTAAAATAAACTATTCTAAAGCAATGAACCAAGTACAAAACTTAATTGATGCAGTCGCCACAGCGCGTTATCGCTATCTCGCATTGACCCAACAATTTACTGAATCGGAAGCGCACCGGAAACCCGAACCGGCTGTTTGGAATGTAGTAGAAATTACAGAACATTTGTTCTGGGCTGAGCAAGGCGCGATTGTAGGCATGTGGAAAACACTGAACGCCATTCATACCGGGAAAATGCCACGAGAAATCGAATCCGGTCATCAAAATCTATCCATAGAAGCAATAATTGCGAACACTTGGAAAGAAAAAGAAGAAGTACCCGCTATTGCTGCACCACGTTTTGGCGGACCGCTTGCATTTTGGCAAACTTCATTGTCGGGATTACAGGTTTTGTTACAGCAATTTGGAGATACAATGCTACCGGAAGACCTCGCTGTTCAAGCACACCCGCACCCAATTTCAGGTGCTTTGAATTTTCAACAACGTTTAGAGTTTCTGCGTTTTCATATTGATCGTCATTTTGCACAGGCGGAACTTTGTTTGACGCAAAGTAAAGCCTTAGGAATGGGAAAGAAATAAGTTCCACCGTTAGCCTTATTTTTTTATGTTCATAAGTCTTATCTTTTGTGTTAAATATTACCCGATATTCGCCTTAAAAGATAAGTATTCTGACCAAAAAATAATTAACCCTACCGGCAAAACTTATTTCTTTCTCATTCCTTAAAGTTGTAATTTGTATTTATTTCTGCGCTCTTGCAATGAGTACTAACGCCACGATACCGAAAATAAAATTCGGCAACCAAACGCCAACCCATGCCGATACGCCAGGTTGCATAGCAATCGTTACGGAAAATTTGCTGAGAAAAATAAATATCGCTCCCAATCCAATACCCAAAGCTAAATGTAAACCGATACCGCCACGCACTTTTCGAGCCGCCAAAGCCATGCCGATTAAACTTAAAATAATAATTGACACCGGATCGGATGTGCGCCGATACACTTCCATTTGATATTCTTTTGTGTTGCCGATGCCGCGTTTTTCGAGTTTATCTATTTCATTTAACAATTCAGGTGTCGTCAGCATTTCCTTTTGGTTCAGAAAGCGCACAAAATCATCGGGAGTCAGTTTGATTGTTGTATCCAACACAGCGAACCGTACCAACGTTTCGTGGATACCGTTAAAATTGCGTTTCTGCACATTTTCTAAATGCCATTTGTTCGGATAACCGCGAAAATAACCAAAATCTGCTTTTGTGATACTCGTCAAATTGCCGTCGTCGAAATGTTCGATGCGCAAATCACGCGCAGAGGTATCTTGTTTTCGATAATTGGCAATAAAAATTTTGGTCGAAGGATCTAAAAACATATGCACATTATCCGTTTTGGCGCGGTCGTTAAATTTCCAGACGTATTTATGTTCAACGGCGAGTCGTTTTTTATTGCCGTTCGGAACAATGAAATGATTCATCCATAAATGCAAACCCGCAATCGCACACGCACCGACGAGATATGGACGCATTAAGCGCGTAAAACTCACACCGGCATTGAGAATCGAAATAATTTCGGAATTATACGCCATGCGCGAAGTAAAAAAAATCACGGAAATAAGCGCGTAAATGGGAAACAACAAAGTATTGATGTGCGGAATGAAATTGAGGTAGTAGTCTATCCAAATTTCTTTTTTCGTTATCGGTTCACGTATAAAACTCTCCACTTTCTCACTGAAATCAATCACGCAAGAAATCAAAGTAAATATCAACACCACAAAACCAAAGGTGGAAAGATATTTTTTGATGATGTATGTATCGAGAATTTTTAACGGATTGGTCACGAACTATTTTTTACTGCCGGAAATTATATAACGTAGGAAGGCAAAGTGTTATCTATTCGAGCCTCTTTATACCACCAAAATTTTTTAGGTGGATTCGTTGCATAATAAATCAATTTAGGATTTTAGATTTGAAAGTCAATCTAAAATCTAAAATCTCAAATCGTTAAACCGTCATTATATCTTTTTCTTTTTGTTCCACCACTTTATCCGTTTTGCCGACGTATTTGTTAGTGAGTTCTTGAATCTCATCTTCCGATTTTTTTCCGATGTCTTCCGGCAAACCGCTTTTTACGGCTTTTCTGATTTCTTCCATCGCTTTTTGTCGCGCACTTCTGATACCGACTTTCGAATCTTCGCCCACAAGTTTGGCTTTTTTTACAAATTCGCGGCGACGTTCTTCCGTCAGTGGCGGTATGTTGAGCCGAATAATAGAACCGTCGTTTTGCGGTGTGATGCCGAGACCGGCTTCAAAAATAGCTTTCTCGATAGCAGATAGTATTTTTTTCTCGTAAGGTTGAATGATAATTGTACGTGCATCAGCAGCAGAAATATTGGAAACTTGCGCTATCGGTGTCGGCGTACCGTAATAAGGCACTAAAATATTACTGAGCATATCCGTATTCGCTTTGCCGGTGCGAATTTTTGCCAATTCATTTTGCAAGTGCGTGACAGTGTGATTCATAGAATCTTCGGCAATGTCAATAAGCAGACTAATTTCTTCTAAATCCATATTTAAGATTTGAAATTTTGGATTTTGGATTTAAAAATCCAAAATCCAAAATCGTAAAATGCAAAATTACACACTTTTTTAGAAATCACAGGTGAGTTCTTCATTTAAAAAATACATTTATAAATAAAATGAACAACGAACAAGGAACAAGGAACAATTTTGCCGATAATTTGCATAGACTGTTTTAAAAATCGTGTCAAAGATAAAAATAAATATCTTTGCGGTATGAGAAAGAAAAATAAGTTTTATATTCTCCTTCAGTGCTATTCATGATGCGTTTATTACCTTTTCAAACCAATTAATGATGAAATATTTTACAGAAATCTTTTTGCTTTTACTCTTGCCGACTTTTGCATTGACACAAAACACTTTTTTTTATACACCCGGCACGCAACATGAAGCGGATAGTTTGGGCTTAATTTTGCGAACCACAACCAACGACACCTTAAAAATGTCGATATGTAAAGACTTGGCTTTTTACTATTCTGAAATTAATAGAGATACCGCGCTGTACTTCGGTGAAAAACAATTTGCATTATCTAATAAACTGGGGCAAAAACTTTGGCAGGCAGCCGCTTTAGGCGAAATTGGTTATGTAACTCAAAGATTAAATAATTATCCTAAATCGCTTATTTCTTTAACAGAAGCAATAACAATTGCTGAAGATGAAAAAAAAGAAACAGGGTGTGCGTTACCTAACAAATTTTCACGCGATGGAAATGTACATAATGCACGACTCATTATTTTGGCAGCTATTTATCAGCAAACCGGATTTTTATTTGGTGTTTTGGGAATAAATGACAGAGCTACTTCGAATTTTCAGAAAGCACTTAAAGTGTGTGAAACTGTTGACGACAAGGTGGGTTTAGGTGATGCAAAAATGAATTTCGGTGAATTTTGTTTGAGAGCCAATAAACTCGATTCCGCATATATGCTTGAAAAATCAGCATTAGAAATCTCTAATATTTCCGGCTCCGTAGGGTATCAAGGATTTATGCTGCGTGTAATCGGACAAGTTTATTTACAAAAAGGTAATTTAGATTCTGCTAAAGCTTATTTAGTAAACGCCGTAAAAGTGAGTCAGATTCAAAATAATTTAGCTGATGAAGCCGATACTTATATTCCATTGGCTGAATTGTACAAAATAACTAATCAATTAGATTCGAGTCTTTATTACGCCAAAAAATCCTTAAAAATTTATGAAAAGATACATGTACCTGCAGGAATTAATAACGCGTATGCCGGTATTTCAACTGCGTATCAGTTATTAAGCAAGTCAGACAGTGCTTTTATTTATTTAAAAATTGCTAAAACATTTAGCGATAGTTTAAGTAAAGCCGAGATCCAAAAAATTTATCAATTTCAAAACATTGATTTTAATTACAAAATTGCTCTTCAAGAATCTGAAAAAAAACAAATGCAAGAAGCCAATACTCGAAAAGTTTACGGACTTTTATCGGGTTTAGGGTTGTTTTCTTTACTCGGTATATTTTTATATCGTAACAATCTGCAAAAACAAAAAGCGAATATACTTTTAGAAAAAACGCTTT
>JAYTIA010000253.1:0-5143 GCA_043732145.1 Saprospiraceae bacterium | reverse complement strand
AAAAAGGTTTTTCTACAAACGTAGGCGACGAAGGTGGTTTCGCACCGAATTTTAAAAGTAATGTCGAAGCAATTGATACAATTATGATTGCGATTGAGCAAGCCGGATATAAACCGGGCGAAGATATTTTCTTGGCAATGGATGCTGCTGCGAGCGAATTTTATGATTCGGAAACAAAAGAATACGTTTTCAAAAAATCAACCGGTAAACGTATGTCGGGCAAAGAATTGGTGAAATTTTGGAAAGATTGGTCAAATAAATATCCGATTCTCTCTATCGAAGATGGTTTGGCTGAAGATGATTGGGATTCATGGGCTTTGTTGACAAAAGAACTCGGCGGTAAAATTCAATTAGTCGGCGATGATTTATTCGTTACAAACGTTGAACGTTTGCAAGAAGGTATTGATAAAGAAATTGCCAATTCTATTTTAATTAAAGTCAATCAAATCGGTTCACTTACTGAAACGATTGATGCGATTAGTTTAGCAACGCGCAACGGTTACACAACGGTAATGAGTCATAGAAGCGGCGAGACAGAAGATGTGACAATTGCGGATTTAGCTGTTGCTTTAAATTGCGGACAAATTAAAACCGGTTCGGCAAGTCGCAGCGATCGGGTTGCTAAATACAATCAGTTGTTGCGCATTGAAGAAGAGTTGGGTAGTAATGCGGTTTATCCGGGTAAAGCACTGCTCGGATAATGAACAATTGACAATTGACAATTGATAATTGACAACGCCAAAAAATATCGGCGTTGATAATTACCAATTGTCCATTGTCCATTGTCCATTGTCAATTAAAAAAAATGGCTCTATCAGAAAGAAGAGTAGTAAATCCTTTTAAGCCCATGCTGAAAAACGTTTCATCGGGTGCGCTGAACCGTTATTGGTTGGTATTAGCTGTTTGCTTACTTTGGATATTATTTTTCGATAAAGCCAGTGTTTGGACGCAATATAAACTTCACAGAAGTGTGCAACGTTTGCAGGCAGATAAAATTTACTATCAAGGTAAAATGAAAGAATTGGAGCAAACAAAATTGGATATTCAAAATGATCATGAAAAATTTGCACGCGAACGCTACTACATGAAAACGGCTGACGAAGATGTTTTCGTGATTGATAAAAAATAAGTAAATAATAGTTAATGGTTAATGGTTAATGGTTAATGGTTAATGGTTAATTTTTTCATTAATCATTAACTGTTAACCATTATTTATGCGTTATTTCATTCAATTAGCCTATAACGGGACGCGATTTAGCGGTTGGCAACGACAACCGAATGCACTTTCCGTACAAGAAATTCTTGAAAATAAATTATCACTTTTATTGCGAGAACCGACCGAAATTATCGGCTGCGGCAGAACAGATACCGGTGTTCACGCGCTTTGCTACTTTGCGCATTTTGAGTTTGAAAAAATATTTGAACCGGCTGATTTACTTTTTCGATTAAATAAAATCGTTGGTGATGATATCGTCATTCAAAAAATTTTTCCTGTTTCGAAAGATTTACACGCCCGATTTTCAGCAACTCAACGCAGTTACAAATATCATATCTCTTTCAAAAAAAATCCTTTCGCACAAGAAACCGTTTGGCATATTCCTTTTTTCGAAAAATTGGATCAAGAAAAAATGCAAGCCGCCGCTCAACTTTTATTGGCGTATAAAACGTTTGCACCGTTTTGCAAAACAAATTCCGATGCTCAAACCGTGTTGTGTGATGTGACTGAAAGCACTTGGATTTTTTCGGACGACGGTGCTTGTTTTTACATTACTTCCAATCGTTTCTTGCGGGGTATGGTGCGTTTAATTGTCGGGATGTGCATCAATGTCGGTTTAAATCAACTTACAATTGAAGATGTGAAAGTCGCTTTAGGAAGTCAAACGCTTTTGAAAAAAAGTTACAGCGTGCCGCCTACCGGTTTGTTCTTGAGTGGTGTAAAATATGGCGATTTAATTTGAAAAAATCTTATACCTTACGTATGATTTCAATTGAAGAACTTACTGTAAAAGACTTGCCTTACCTCGAAGAATTAACGCCCGAAGGTTGGACAGATATTATAGAACCGCACACTTTTTTTATTAACTCCTCTTTCTGTCAGCCTCTAAAATTTTTAATGAACGGACAGATAATCGGTTTAGGAACTATCATATTTCATAAATCTACGGCTTGGTTGGCACAAATTATTGTTCGCAAAGAAAATAGGAATGAAGGTTTAGGTACTTACATTACTCAAACTTTGATTGACCTTATCAACAAAAACAAATACAAAACTATCAGTTTAATTGCGACGCAACTCGGAGAGCCTGTTTATAAAAAATTGGGATTCAAAACTCAAGTCAATTATCTCTCGTTTAATAAAAAAAATTCCGAAAAGTTTGTAATCGAAAACTCAAATTTTGTCGTCAATCATCTTGAATTTGATAATGCCATTTTAAAAATGGATAAGGTAAATTCAGGAGAAAATAGAGCAGCTTTACTTAAACCTCATTTATCCGGTGCCATCGTTTTTATAAATAATAGTACACTTTTAGGGTTTTATTTATCGACCTTATTCAACGGTTTGATTGTTGCGAACGAAAAAGAATCGGGTTTAACGTTAATAAAAATTCGTTTAAATGTCTTTCATGCTGCCATGTTACCTGAAAATAATTTCAGTGCGATTGAATTTTTAAAAAATGAAGGATTGACTCAAACTATGAGTTTGCCTAGAATGTATCTTGGAAATAAAATAAATTTTAAACCCGAACAACTTTTTAATAGAATTAGCGGAGCTTTGGGATAATTTAGGGAATGAGAAAGAAATAAGCTCTGCCGGTAGGGTTAATTATTTTTTTGCCGGAATGTTTATCTTTTAAGGCAAATATTGGGTAATATTTAACGAAAAAGATAAGTATTATGAACTTAAAAGAATAAGGCTAACGGTGGAACTTATTTCTTTCTCATTCCTAATACTAAGTACTAAATAAATTACCGAAATTGCATGAATAAATTCATACTTAAAGCGACAGTTGCAGTTATCCGCACTTCATTAAACGCGCTTTCTTTTTTTTCAAAAGAAAAAGCCGGTGAAGCAGGTGCTACGATTTTTTCAAAACCGCGAAAAGGTAAAATCACTGAAGAAAATAAAAAATATTTAGATACAGCCGAAAAAGAAACACTTTACTATGAAAAAATACCTATTCAAACTTATAAATGGCGAGGCGATATCGATAAAAAAGTACTATTGGTACACGGTTGGGAAAGTAATTCGGCGCGTTGGAAACCGTTAATTACAAAATTGCAAAAAGAAAATTTTACAATCATCGCGTTAGACGCTCCTGCTCACGGAGATTCCGGTAACAAATACTTTAATCAATTTCAGTTTGCCGGAATGATTAATGTGCTTATCGAAAAATATTTACCTCAAAGTATCATCGGGCATTCGGCAGGTGGCTTTGCCGTTTCTTATGCTTATTTTAAATACAAACCGATGAGCGTTAAAAAAATCGCGCTTTTAGCTCCAGTTTCCGATAACCGTATTATTTTCGATATGTTTTTCAATTATTTAAACACTCACAAGCGCGTTCGTGAAGGTTTTTATGCGGTGTTTAGAAAAAAATACGGTGATCCGGATAAATTAACGGTCGCCGAATTTTCCAAATTTTTTGATATTAAAGCATTAATTATTCACGATAAAAACGATGAAGTAGTGCCTTATCCGGAAAGTGAAAAAATACACAACTCTTGGAAAAATTCTGAATTAATATTAACGGAAAACATAGGTCACTCGTTGCGACACGAGCAGATTTACAAAATAATTATAACTTTTTTAATTTCGAATTAGAAGTTGAAGGAATGAGAAATAAATGAAGTCCACAGTTAGGCTTATTTTTTTAAGTTCATAATACCTATCTTTTGCGTTAAATATTACAGATATTATCATTAAAAGATAGACATTCTGATCAAAAAATAATTAACCCTACTTGCAGAACTTATTTTTTTCTCATTACTAATTATTTTTTTGAATTTTTTTTATAAAAAATCGTACATTTGCAACTTCGTTTTCTAAAATAAGTATTAAAAATTCATAAAAATTAATTTATCATGGGAAGAGGCGATAAACGCACGAAACGCGGAAAAATATTCAGAGGTTCATTCGGTAAATCACGTCCGCAAACTGCACCGGCTACAACTGCAACAACAGCAGTAAAAAAAGTAGTTAAACCGGAAGCACCGGTACCTAAACAATGAACAAAGAATAATGAACAATGAATAATGAAAAAATTATTGTTCATTGCTCATTATTTTTTGTTCTTTGTTAAATAATACTTAAATACCGGCACAAAAATTGGACTCTAACAATAAAAGACTAACTTGCCAACTCAAACCGTTTTATTAAATTATCAAACTTACAAATTTTCCTTTGAAAAAAATTTTACTCTTTTTTGCTGTCTTATTTATTTTTCATTTTGCCTTACGGGCTCAAACACAAAATTTTGAGCGTAAAGGCGTGGTTGCCACGAATACTGAAATGCTTTCTGTATATCCAAATCCGGCGAGCGATTACATTGCTGTTAACAATGACGAGAACGTTAAAGCTATAGAAGTTTTTAGCCTTGTAGGTCGTCGTGTGCGTTCGTTTGAGGTAGAACGTGCAGGAGAACATTACGATATCAGCGATTTGCCAAACAGTGTTTATTTTATACATCTCATTGGTAAATCAAACGAAAAACCTTTACTGACTTTGCGATTGACAAAAAAATCGTAACGCTTGACTAAATCGCTTCTAAAATAATCGTACTCACTTAAATAATTCAATAATGAATAACGAATAATGAACAATCTTGCTATAAATTGATTGTCAATTATTTGTACAAAACAAAAACAGCGTTTATTTCCATTCAAATACTTATTTAGCAAAAATTATTCATTTCTCGTTGTTCATTTTATAAGACGTATGCTTTTATAAAAAAAATTACGGAAAAAATAAAACCAACTGCTATAATTATTCCGTTCAAATATTTACCGTCAATACGTTTAGCAAAAATTACCCCCCAATATCCTCCTGCAATTGCCGCAATACACATCATTAAAGCCTGCTGCCAGAAAATCTGATGCGTCAGTGAAAATATAATTACTGCTACGCCATTAATAAAACTCGCCA
>JAYTIA010000252.1:0-1888 GCA_043732145.1 Saprospiraceae bacterium | reverse complement strand
ATAAGATATTGTTGCTTCCATTTTTCTAAAGCACTTTTCAATTGATTAATGGTTTCAACCAAGCCGACATATTTATTATTATTCATTTCACTTGATGTCTGTTGGACATCAATGATACCGCGTCTGAGTTGGAGTATTTGTCCGTCCAATTCTCCGATGCGCGTTTGAATATTTTTTTGTTCTTGCTCGTAAGACACCACTTCTTTTCTTATATTTTGAAGTTCGTTAAGAGAAACGATGTTGTCGCTATATAATTTTTGTTGCTGTTTGAAATGATCGCGCGCAATTTCAACGTTCTTTAAAGCACCGACATTTTTTTCTTGTTCTGTGCGTTTAATGCGCTCATAATTATTTATTTGCCGATTGATTTGTTCGGTATTCAGAGATACAATGTTTTGACTTTTTTTGAATTGATAATCTTTTAAGGTTTGAATAAAAGTAGAATAAGTTAATTGCAAATCGCCTAATCGCAAATTAACTTCGGGTTGAAGTTGCTTAATGCCGGTTTCATCTAAAGTATTGAGTTGATTGACAAATGTATCTAAGGTTTTTATATCTTCAAAGTTTGCGGTGTTTTGTAACAACACAACTTGTTGCCCGGCTTCAACATTATCGCCGTCTTTAACTGCTAAGTTAGAAATATAACCGACAGCGCGTGAAACAACAGGTACCGGCGGATTTTCAGTAGTCATCGCAATTTGTCCGGCAATAATGTCCGGATATTTGACAATGTAACTTACGTAAAGCATCGCCAAAATGCTTAAAGCGACAACGGTTGTTCCCCAACGCACCAACCAACCAGGTGGTGTGCCGAGAATTTCTTGAACGTCATCGCTACGCAGTTCTATTTTATCGTAATCTTCCAACAGAATTAATAATTAAAAATTAAGAATTAAGAATTCTCTTGAATAAAAAATTAAAAATTAGGAACTCAGAATTTTAAAACAATTTTTAATTTTTAATTCTTAATTCAACTCATTGCCATTTGCGCATTATCCCAAACTTCCATTTCTATGTCGAGATCTTTTTTCAACTGCTCGAAACGATTGACAATTTTTTGATAATCCGCTTTTTTATAAAAATCGGCATTACCCATTTCGTTAGAAATTTTTTTAATTTCTGCTTCTAAATCGGCAATGCGTTTTTCACTGTTTTTAATGGTGCGTTCCCATTTTGATTTTTCTTTATCATCCACACCATTTTTATTATTTTTAGTGGCAGCCGCTTGAACATCACGCATTTCTACTTCGCGCATATTATCCATCTTCCGACGTTCCAAGAAATAATTCACATCGCCGAGATGTTCATAGAGTTTTTTATCCCTGAACTCAATTGTTCTGTTCGTCAAATCCGTTAAAAAATCTCGATCGTGCGATACAATAATCAATGTGCCGTCATACTGCATAATCGCATCTTTCAAAATTTCTTTTGAAAGCATATCCAAGTGATTCGTCGGCTCATCAAGTACCAATAAATTAAAAGGATTAAGTAGCAAACAAGCCAAAGCCAAACGCGCACGCTCACCACCACTGAGAACAGAAACTTTTTTCTCTGCATCTTCTCCCGAAAACATAAATGCTCCAAGTATTGCTCTGATGCGCGTCCGCATTTCCGGCGGACAATGATTTTGCATCGTTTCTTCTAAAGTAATATTCGGTTGAAGTGCTTCCGCTTGATTTTGTGCATAATAGCCGACGGCGATATTATGTCCCAAATTGATTTCGCCGCTACTCAGAGGTTCTCTATCTATTAAAATTTTTGCGAGCGTCGTTTTGCCTTGTCCGTTTTGTCCGACAAACGCCACGCGATCACCTCTATCCAATTTTAATTCAATATCATTTAAAATAACGGAAGTGCCGTAACTTTTAGATAATTTTTTTGCATCAAT
>JAYTIA010000251.1:0-1895 GCA_043732145.1 Saprospiraceae bacterium | reverse complement strand
GTTTTTCTTGCGTGTTGGCAATTTGTTCGCTCAGTATTTTTAATTTGCGTTCGTCTTTTTCGCGTTTAATTGCTTCGCGTTCAATTTCTAATTGACGCAATTTTCTGTCGAGTTCATCAATTTCTTCCGGCACCGAATCTAATTCCAAACGCAAACGCGCGCCGGATTCATCAATCAAATCAATTGCTTTATCCGGCAATTGACGATCGGGAATATATCTGTGCGACAATTCTGCGGCAGAAACGAGTGCTTCGTCCAAAATTTTTATTTTGTGATAATTTTCGTAACGCTCTTTCAAGCCGCGCAAAATAGAAATCGTGTCTTCCACACTCGGTTCATCCACAAAAACCGGTTGAAAACGGCGCACGAGTGCTTTGTCTTTTTCAAAATATTTTTGATATTCGTCGAGTGTAGTGGCACCAATCGTGCGTAATTCACCGCGAGAAAGCGCGGGTTTCAAAATATTTGCCGCATCCATCGCACCTTGTCCGCCGCCGGCACCGATGAGCGTATGAATTTCATCAATGAACAAAATAATTTCACCTTCCGATTTTTCCACTTCATTGATGACGGCTTTTAAACGTTCTTCAAACTCACCTTTATATTTCGCACCGGCGATGAGTGCCGCCATATCGAGCGAAAATATTTTTTTTGTTTTCAATCCTTCCGGCACATCGCCGCGCATGATGCGGTGCGCGAGTCCTTCAACGATTGCCGTTTTTCCGACACCGGCTTCACCGATGATAATCGGATTATTTTTTTGTCGGCGACTAAGTATGTGCAGCACGCGCCGAATTTCATCGTCGCGCCCAATCACCGGATCGAGTTTGCCGTTTTCTGCACGCGCATTCAGATTGATCGCATATTTTTCGAGCGCGTTGTATTGATTTTCACTGCTTTGGTCGGTTACTTTTTTGCCTTTGCGCATTTCGGTGATACCTTTTTTCAAAACATCTTCCGTTACGCCGCTTTCGCGCAAAAATCTGCCGGTTTTATCGTTACCCGCCGCAATCGCCACCAAAATTAATTCAACCGGAATAAACTCGTCGCCAAACTCTTTTGAAATTTGACGCGCTTTTGCCAACGCTTTATTCGCATCTGACGAAAGATATTGTTTGTCCACATCGCCGGACATTTTCGGATAAGTGGCGATAATTTTATCTGCTTCTGCTTCAATTATATTCGGATTCGTACCGGATTTTTTTAACAAAAACGCGGCAACGCTATCTTCTTCATTCAAAACGCCTTTCAACAAATGCGCAGTATCCACCATTTGCTGACCGCTATCGCCGGCAAGTTGTTGTGCGCGAACAATACTTTCTTGTGCTTTGGTCGTGAAATTTTCGTAAGTCATAACTATTTTAGATTTTGGATTTTAGATTTTGGATTTAATGTTTGTTAAATATTAAATCCATCAACTATCAACTATCAACCATTTTAGTTCCAAGTTCAAATTTAGGAAATATCGGCAGGTTTTTATTTGTTTTTTTACAAAATGGCAGGTGGGTTTTATTTTTGAATGACGGAATGGCAATAAAAAATTGTCAGAATCAGGATTTGCAGGATTTTTGGATTGTCGGGATTTTTAGAATATACTTTTGGTTTCTAAATCAGAATTTTCAAAATTACCGGAATTAATCCATTTTGAAAAATCCTAATAATCTGAAAATCCTGCAAATCCTGATTCAGACAATTTTCAATTTTCAATCTAAATCTCTATCTCAAACAAAGCCAAAGGATTGCCGGAATAATGTTTCGGTAAGCCGTCAAGATTTTCGGGTTGTGTATCGCCCATGTATTTAAAACCGAAAGTTTGGTAATACGCGACGAGTTTCGGATTATCCGCCCAAGTATCCATGCGGATAAATTTTTTGCCGTTTTGTTTACAGAAAGGT
>JAYTIA010000250.1:0-5164 GCA_043732145.1 Saprospiraceae bacterium | reverse complement strand
GCTTCTTCAATACCTAATACCCAATACTTAATACCTCACTCATTAACGCTACCATCTCTGTAATTCAACGCGGGTTTTCTGTCGCCGAGTAAGGCTTTATAATTAAAATTATCCCCGCGTACTTTTTTAAATTCGGTGGTTGCAGCTTCAATGGTTTGCGGTGAAGTAAACAAATCCAGACCGGTGGCAGCTAAAGTTTTGGCGGCGGTCATCATACCTTTCACACCCATATCCGTTCCACCACACGCGACGGCTTGCCAAGAATGTGCCGGCACACCCGGACTCCAAGTTGCAGTGCCGAGTCCCACAGTCGGAACAGCCCACGAAATATCGCCGACATCGGTTGAACCACCCATACCATCGAGTTTACTGCGATCAACAAATGGCTCAATTTTTTCGTTGTCGTTGTAATCAATCGTCATACCCGTAAAAGTTGCACCGATTTTTTTACTGAATTCTTGTTCGGCAGCAGTATATTTTACGCCACCCACTTTGGTCAAATTGTCGTACATCACTTTCGCTAAAGTCACGTTCGGTAAAAGATTGTAGGTGCCGCCAATGATTTCATAATCAACAGTTGTTTCCGTTCCCATTGCCGCACCTTTCGCACATTTCACTACGCGCTCAAAAATTTCTTGCGCCATTTTCGGTTTCGGATGACGCACATAATAATAAACTTCCGCAAAATCCGGTACAACATTCGGTGCTTTTCCGCCATCGGTAATCACATAATGAATTCGCGTTTCCGATGGAATGTGTTCGCGCATCATGTTGACCATGTAATCCATAGATTCAACACCATCTAATGCAGAACGTCCGCGTTCCGGTGCACCCGATGCGTGTGCAGAAAGCCCGTGAAATCGAAATTTTGCCGACACATTTGCCAACGACGAACTTGGATTCGCACCGTTTTTACTGCTCGGATGCCAATGCAAAACCACATCAACACCGTCGAACAAACCGGCGCGCACCATGTAAACTTTTCCGGACCCGCCCTCTTCTGCAGGTGCGCCGTAAAGTTTGATTGTTCCCTTCAAATTATTTTTTATCAATTGATTTTTCATTTCAATTGCTGCTGCAACAGAAGCCGTTCCGAACAAATGATGTCCGCAACCATGACCGGCAGAAGTTTTTCCTTCGCGTACTTTTTTTTCCGGTTCTGCCAATTGCGATAATCCCGGCAATGCATCGAACTCCGCCAAAATACCAATAACAGGTTTTCCGGAACCGAAAGTTGCGACGAAAGCCGTCGGCATATCCGCAACACCGGCTTGAACTGCAAAACCGTTATCCGTCAAAGTTTTTTGCAAAAGTGCTGAACTTTTCACTTCTTTATAACCGACTTCGGCATAATCCCAAATAGTCAATGCAATTTTTTTGTAATCGTCATAACGCGCATCAATATTTTTGAATGCTTCTTGTTTCATACTTTCCGTTTTTTGCGCGAAAGTGTTCGCTGCAAAAAATAAAAGCAGTAATGTCGGTAGAGATAATTTTTTATTCATGATTTGAATTTGATAAATTTTGTCGTAAAAGTAAATTGAAAAATTGTTATTTCAGAATTCAAGAATAAAGAACCTTATATTCAAAACTCAATATCCTCATAAACATCCGCCAAAGCAATTTCAACACCGAGCGAGCGCAAAGTGATATTTTTAGTTAAATCCGATTCGATATTAGTTTCCCATTTTGTCGGACTGTGAATAAAACGGGATTCTATTTGCGGTTTATTTTGTTCGACTAAAATATATTCTTTAAACGAAGATAACGTTTTATAGGCTTCAAATTTATCTGTTCTGTCGTAGTTGCGCGTACTCGCCGAAGCAATTTCAACAATTAAAATCGGGTTAACGATTAAATTTTTAGTGCCGACTTTGTGTTCTACTTTTTCAAAAACGACTAAAGCATCAGCATACAGCACAAAATCTAATTCGGAAATATAAATACCAATATCGCTGCTGCCGACAACAAATTTCTTTTTTGCATTTTTGATCGCATTTTTTATAGCCGTACTAATATTTATAGCTATAACCCCATGATTTGTAGTTCCTCCGGGCATAATTTTAATTTCTCCGTTATAAAATTCGTGTTTGTGTTTGCTGCGTTCTTCACGAGCGAGGTATTGCTCCAAAGTAAAACGCTTTGGTTCTGATATTTTTTTCTTTTCCGGTGATGCAAGAGTAGCAGATGTCATACAAAATAGAATTATTTAATTAACTGAGTCAAAATTACTTCTAAATTTTTTAATTGAAAGGAAATTTAATTAATTTCTAAATTTTGTTTTGAACCTTATCTTGGAATCAAAAAAATGACGTGACAAAAAAAAATAATAGGTATGGTTTTTGAAACTTAAAGAGTGAGTTATGAGAAACTAAAAAGAGAAAAATACTACACCAATTGTTAAATCTCCTGTCAGTCTTTGTAATTCTTCATTTTTATTCGTCAACTGAATCTAAAAACTCCTAACTTTGTGTATCGAACTTAAGTAACAACTTCTTTCGATGCGCATTTAACCGATTATTTTTTTCCCACAATCCATGAACCGTTATACACTCACTTGTCTTTTAGTGCTTGTTTGTATTTATTTTATAAATGCACAACAAATTCCCCTTTTTACGCAGTACGAGAATAATTTTGGTGTCATTAATCCGGCAGCTATTCCGTCCGATTTTTTTACGCACCACAATACCGGCTCATTCGGTCTATCTTTTCGTCGGCAGTGGGTGGATATTCCGAATCCGCCGACGACGCAAGTACTGCACGGCGAATACTTTGCGGCAGATCGCACAGGTGTTGCACCTTTGTTCGGCGGCTATATCTTGAACGATCAAACGGGTCCTACAGGACTAACGGGTATTTATGGGCGCATCGCCGGTGTTGTGACGGGTGACGCTGAATATTCCGGTTTGAGTATCGGACTTTCCGCCGGTGCTGTTCAATATCGCGTTAAAACAAGCGATTTAAAATTACACGATGCGAATGACATAACGGCAAGTACCGACCGAACGCAAATGATGCCGGATATTAGTCTCGGTATTTTTTATTACCAACGTCTGAATGGTTTGATTGATAACGATTATTTTTTTACGGGTATTTCCGTACCGCAATTCTTTAGTTTCGATTTTACATTACCCCGTTCAAACGGTACACTTAATATTATTCGGACACCGCATTATTACGCGACAATAGGTTGGTATCATTTTTTAGACAATGATTCGTATCTTGAACCGACCGCTTGGGTGCGTTATGTGCCAAATGCACCGGTGAGTGTGGATATAAATTTGCGGTACAATATTGGCGGTACATTTTATGTCGGTACCGGCGCATCAACAAGCGGAACAGTTCATGCGGAAACAGGTTTGTTTCTCGGCAAAGGTAACGGTTGGGCAAATAATTTTAAATTAGGTTACAGTTTCGATATGCCGCTTCAAACTTATGGTGCTTATACCGGCACTTCGCATGAGTTTCATGTGGGATATTCTTTTTAAGGTTATGGGTTATAGGTTATAGGTTATAGGTTATAAATTATGAAGATAAAAATCGCACAAAAGTTTTTTTGTGCGATTTTTATTTCTGGAAATGGCACACAATTATAAAATTTTGATAACCCAAATTTGCATTCGACGTTCAAACTTCAACGTTTGTCGAAAGAGTATGAAAATAGTCGAACTAAAAATCCGTTTTTAATTGTTTATTCGTTTGTGAGTTTATAATTTTGAAGCATAATTTACCATTGTAGGTTAATCCATGATTTTCAAGATTGTAAGATGAGTAAGATTCTTATATCACAATCTTGAAATAATGGTTAATCTTGAGAAGTATGGTTCAAACAAATTTTAAACCAATAATTAACAACTAACAACTAACAACTATTATCATGGCTAATATAACACCGGTTTCAATACCGACCGTAGATTACAAACCAAAAACATTTTGGCAACGTCCGGAAGGCGTTACCGGAACAATTTTTATGATCGGCATTCTTGGCGCGGGCGGTTACTTCCTATACAAGTTTTTACCGACGCTCATTAAGCTCGCTGAAAATACTTTATACTTGGCTTTATTACTCGCAGCTTTAGCAGCATTCATATTTGTCGTTTTAGATCCGCGTTTCAGGAATTTGCTTTGGTTCAGTTACAAAAGTATCATGCGTTCTATTACCGGAATGTTTGTGCAAATAGATCCGATTGGTATTTTGAAAAGTTATGTGGACAGTTTGCAAGACAATCTCGGAAAAATGAGTAAACAAATCGGTATTCTGAAAGGACAACGCCGACAATTGACGCAACTCATGGAGTCGAATCAAAAAGAAATTGACTCAAATATGCGACTTGCCGACCAAGCAAAAAAACAAGGGCAAGACCCGCAAATCGTTTTGTTCACACGCAAAGCGGCGCGTTTACAAGAAAGTAATGAAAAATATGACGTATTAGCAAAAAAAATTGATTTACTTGAACGCATTCTCAATAAAATGTACGAAAATTCCGGCATTTTGTTGGAAGATACCCGCGACCAAGTAAAAGTAAAAGAACAAGAACGTCAAGCGATTCGTACAAGTCACAGCGCAATGCGCTCTGCCATGAATGTTTTAAGCGGCGATCCCGACAAACGCGCTATGTTTGATATGGCACTCGACAATATCAATAACGATGTAGCGAGTAAAGTCGGCGAGATGGAACGCTTTATGGATATGTCATCAAACGTGATGAAATCTATAGATTTGCAAAACGGCGTGTTTGAAGAAGAAGGTATGAAAATGTTGGAAGAATGGGAAAAACACAGCCCGTTGTTACTCAGCGGCGGTAAATTAAATCCGGCTGATAAAATGGAAATCACACCGCTACCGAGAACGGAAATAAGACCGGCGAGCGATTACGATAGTTTATTTAAATAGAAATAAAAGGTAAAAGGTAAAAAACGTCGTGGAGGTTTAAAAATCTCGACGGCGTTTTTTATTAAAAGAAAACTTTTTTTCATTTCACACTGTTAACCGCTTCAGAAATAAATTACATTTGCACATAAATTAAAATAATTACCCTCGATGCAGTTAAAACTGCGTTGAGGGTCAATTTTTAAAAAATTATAAAATGGCACAGGCATTAAGCGAACAGGAAATTATACGCAGAGAATCTTTAGAAAAAATACGCGCGTTAGGTATTAATCC
>JAYTIA010000249.1:0-1900 GCA_043732145.1 Saprospiraceae bacterium | reverse complement strand
TGCCAAATTTTTATTTTTCTGCTTTTTTTTTTAAATAATTTATAAATCAAATTTAGGCTAAAAGAAAATCAATTAAAAACGATCTTTTAAAAATCTGTGACAATATTAATGGAAATAAATTAATTTTAGGCTATTCCGTATTTTTAATTTAATTTAATTTTCCTTTCTAAATATTTGATATAAAGTCAATTATGTAATTGGCTGAAATACAATCTCTTTTTCAATTTAGCGCGAAAAATTATTTAATCGAATAATTGTGACACGACAGCGCAAATTTAATTACCATATTAAAGTTAGTTCAAGATTTTATTTTTTTATAATTTGGCGCACAATTTTTTTAATTCGACACAAATGATGAAAAATAAATTTGGTTCTGAAATATGCTATTTTTCTAACTCCTCAAAACACTTAAAGGCGATGCGGTAATTATTTTTCGCGTATTCAATAAGCCGATGACGACGACTAATGCTGCGATACCGACGGTAAAAATTAAAAGCGGTCGCCAATCAATCACAAACGCTGTACGGAAAACAAAACGCGCTAATGCCCAACTCGCTATTAAAGACAAAATAGTACCCGTAATCGTTGAAAGAATGCCGACCCACAAATATTCTAAACCGTTTATGAGCAAAATAGTTGAACGCGACGCACCGAGCGTCCGTAAAATAACACTGTCGCGCAAACGTTGCGAGTGGCTCAATAAAAGTGAACTGATTAATACGATGAAACCGGTCACGATACTGAAACTCGCCATAAACCTTATTATGTACGTTATTTTCGTCAAAATAGTTTCAACGGTGCGTAAAATCATGGTGACATCTACCATAGATAAATTCGGAAAAGATTTTACCAATTGCGATTGTATTTTTCCTGATTGATTCGCATCGCTCGTGCGCGTTACGACGACATAAAACTGCGGTGCTTTTTCTAAAACGCCGGACGGAAACAGCACCAAAAAATTAGTTTGCACCTTATTGAAATTGACTTCTCTGATGCCGGTGACAACAGTGCGCACCACTACACCTTGCACATTGAAAGTTAAATGCGCACCGACATCTACTTTCATCGTCTGCGCAATATTATCTGCGAGCGTGATGCCTACCGTTCCGTCCGTATTAAATCCGGGTGTCGGCATTTTTCCGCGCAAAAGTTTTTCGCTGTTTGTGAGCGTATCTCTATAAGTGACGCGGTACTCGCGATTGAAAGCAAACGCAGACGTTTTTTTATCGGACGAATCGAGTGCGTTTTTTTCACGGGTAAGGTTATTAATGGCTTCTAAGCGGATAGTAATCACCGGCACAATTTGTTTCACCGGCATTTTATTTTCGCCGATAATTTTCAAAACGCTATCGCGTTGCGTGTGTTGAATATCGAACACAATCATATTTGGTTGATCTTGTTCACCGGAAATTGTGATTTGATGCGTCAATAAATTTTGAATTTGTGTCAGCAGAATAATAAAAAACGTACCCAATCCGATACTCGTCATCAGTGTGCGCGTTTGATTGTTCGGACGATATAAATTGGCGATACTTTGGCGCAAATTATATGTCCACGACGGCGACAATATTTTTTTCACAAAGAACATTAGCAACCAAGCCATGCCGGATAAAATTCCGAATGCCAATAATACACCGACAATAAAATAAATACTGTTGCGCGCATCACCTGTTTGCCAATATGTGAAGAGTAACGTAAACAAAGCAATCAGTGCATAAACGCCGTACACTAAAAAATCATGTTGCTGCGGTTCGTCTTCGGATTGAATGCGCAGTGCGCGCATCGGCGAAGTTTGTCGAATCGCAAGCAACGGCGGCAAGGCAAACAATACCGCCATAATTTCGCCGATAACGATGCCTTGAAAAATTGATTTCCATGAAACAGCATTACTGACGTTTTC
>JAYTIA010000248.1:0-5176 GCA_043732145.1 Saprospiraceae bacterium | reverse complement strand
TTATTCGCATTGTACAAATTATTCTATGCTAAGGAAAAAAAAGATTTTGCATTTTTAAGTCAATTTGCAAAATTGATTATGTTAAGCGGGCTAATATTTATTTTAGTGATGCGTTTGTAAGGCTTACACTAATTACTGTTCAAAGGATTCTAAAACGTTTAAAAATTAATCGTGCTTTGTGAACTTTGTGATAACCTTTGTGTCCTTTATGTTTAATTTTAACACAAACGACTATCTCCATTCGTAAATTATAATTCGTAATTTATAATTGATTGCAGGCATTTTAACTTAAACTGATTCAAAAAATTGTTTTTTTCTTTTTTCAAATGTAAATTTGTTGACTTTTAAATTTTTCATCCAAAAATACATAGACTTCTTGAAAACTATCATAACAATTTCCGATTTCCAATTTTCAATTTTTGATTTTATCAAAATAAATAAAATCGAAAATAAAAAATATCCTTTTCTTTTTTTATTGCCGTTTATCCTCTTTCCGAACTTCTTATCTGCTCAAATGCCAAGCATTAAACGTATGAAAACTTTCGGCGGCAGTGGTGCAGAACGTATTTATGCATTGTGTCAAACGGTGGATAGCGGTTATGTTTTTGCCGGTATTACTAATTCTTGGATTGGTGACGGCGATTTGGAAGATTCTTTCAGAAGAAAAGCAAATAGATTGCAAGTTGACGGTTTAAATGATATTTGGATTGTTAAATTAGATAAAGATTTAAAAATTCAATGGCAACGCGTTATCGGCGGCACGCAATTAGATGTCGCTTCCGCAATAACTCAAACGCGTGACGGCAATTTTGTAGTGTCGGGTTACAGTTATTCCAATGACGGCGATATGCCTGTGCCGCATAATTGTGATGTTTCGCTGAGTGTTTGCAAAGATGTTTGGGCGATGAAACTGAATAATAAAGGCGACATTCTTTGGAAGAAAGATCTGGGCGGCAGTGGCGATGAATATATTAATGCGATAATTTCACTCAACGACGGCGGTACTGTTTTAGCCGGGTTCACAAATTCAAACGACGGTGACGTTGATAAAAAATTTTATCACGATACTTTACCTTTTCAAGATACCGGCGGTGATGCGTGGTTGGTAAAATTAAATGCTGACGGAGAACTTGTTTGGCAAAAAACAATGGGAGGCACTGCAAAAGATGAATTTTTGGCCATTCAACCCGCATACGATGGTGGTTTTATTATTACAGGGTATTCTAATTCCGTTGACGGCGATTTGAAAAACATTAAATCTATTTACTCCCGTGAAGCGTGGCTGATAAAATTTGATTCTACTTTCAATATCGTTTGGCAAAATGTTGTCGGAAAACTCACAAATAATATTGATACACGCGGTTACGCCGTTGTCGAAACAAAAAAAGGTGATTTTGTTGTGGCCGGAATTACGGCATCCGGTTTCGCGGTACCTTTACTTAACGATTATTTCGTCGCTAAAGTCGATAGTAAAGGTAAAATAAAATGGCGAAAAAGTTACGGCGGTAGCGATGATGATTTGGCGCGAACGATTGTAACAGTGGACAGCGACGACGGTGTAATTGTGAGCGGTTATACTTTTTCAAACGACGCCGACGTAACAGATTATAAAGGCGGACGCGATGCTTGGTTGGTGCGTTGCGACAGTCTCGGCAATAAAACGGCAGCAAGAACTATCGGCGGTTCCGATTTTGATTATATTTTCACATCGCTAAAATCTAAATCCAATACTTATGTTTTTGGTGGTTATACTAAATCGAAAGACGGTGATGTCATTGCCACGCACAATGAATTAGATGCGTGGTTCATTGAGTTGAATACAGAAAATATTGTAACGCCTATAGTTTATGCTTGTCCATTACTCAATAAAAATATCGGCGACACTTGTACAGATAATAGACCGGGTACTCGTAATGCTAAAGTATTAGCAGATTGTTCGTGCAAAGGCTCAGTGACTGCGGTAAAAGATGTGCAGTTAAACGACAATTTTATTTTAAGCGATATTTATCCTAATCCCACAACCGGAAATGTTGTTGCAGATGTTTTTAGCCCGAGTTTAAGTAAAATTGTTTTAAAATTGTACAATAATCTCGGCATTCTTATCAACACTCAAAACATCTCTCTGAACGCCGGCGACAATAAAATAAATTACGAAGCCTTAAATAATTTTTCTGCAGGGGTTTATTATTTTATTTTTTCCACTAACGATAATCGTGTTGTTCGAAAAATTGTGAAGTTTTGAAATAGACACGAGCCGATGAATCAATTACGAATTAAACACAACAACAGCTTTAATCAAAAGTTCGTCAAGCGTGTAAAGATTTGTAAAAGTTTCATCTAAAGTTTCAAACGCCAAACGGTGCGTGATGTAGCCGTCTATATTTATTAAACCCGATTTTAATAAACGAATCAGTTTAGTAAAATCGGTAGCAAGTGCATTCCTGGAAGCTTTTAAAGTGATTTCTTTTCTATGAAACAACGGGTCTTGAAAAATTATATCACCGATGAAAAGACCAATATAAACAATCGTTCCTCCGGCAGCAATATATTCCAAACATTTTTGCATAGATACTTTATTACCCGTTGCATCTAAAATTATAGTAGGCAAATCGCCGTTGAGCAAAATTTTGAGCGTTTCTTCCACTGCATCATTGGCTTTAACTGCTGTAACAGAAGGAAATTTTTTTAGAACAAACGCCAAACGATCATCATTCACATCTAACACAAGCACTTTCGCTGCTTTCAACAATGCCGTTGCAATTGTACCTATGCCTATTGGTCCGGCACCAATCACTAAAACAATATCATCTGATTGAATATCGGCGCGTTCAACCGCATGACTGCCAATTGCCAACGGTTCAATCATTGCGATTTGATCAAGAGACAAATCATTTGCCGAATAAACCAAATCACCGGGATAAGTTATAAACTCTTGCATCGCTCCATCTTCGTGCACACCAAAAACGCTGATGGAGCTGCCGCAATTTGTTCTGCCGCGTCGCACTGCTTGATCTGCTTCTTTGTTACGATAAGGCATGACAGTGCAAAAGTCGCCGATAGATAAATGCGAAACGCCGGCACCCAAAGCAACTACTTCCGCAGCAATTTCATGACCTAATATGCGCGGGTAATTAAAAAAAGGTTGTTGTCCCTTAAAAGCGTGAAGGTCGGTTCCGCAAATACCTAAGCGTTTCATCTTCAATAATACTTCGCCATGCTTCGGCGGTTGCGGATATTGTTTCGTGATTTGCTTTAATGCACCTATTTTTTCAAGTACGATTGCCTTCATAAAATATAGATTGAAGTATTTCACGGCTCTTAAAGTGAAGAGGTAAAACTAAAAACCAAAAATACTTTTCAACTTCCAAACCTCACCTTGCAAAACTTTAGTTTCGCCATTTTTTGAAAATAATTTTGTCGTTTTAAAATCTTCGTTCGGAAAAAATATGGTTGTCATCGTTACGCTGCCATCGTCTGCAAAAAGTTCTGCCGATGCAACATCAACTACGATGTGCATTTTTAAAATATTACTTTTAGTTGAACGCGGTGCGTAAAATTTACCCGCAAAATCTTTTGAAAAATTTGTTTGCCCGCTGCCGCTTCTATCTGCATAAAATTGTTTTGTGGCAACGTCATAACCGATTTCAACTTTTTCATTTTTTAAATTAGATAATTCAATACCGAAACTTTTGGCATTGGTTTTTTCTAAATCGAAACTCAAATCAAATTCGTTGATTGCCGTTGTTATTTCAATCGTTTTAAAGTCTTTTAAAATTATCGGTTGAATTTCATTCGAGCCGTTGCGCAATAATTTCAATTCACTCACCGGATTTTGATAAATATGCAAACCGTCCGATGTTTTATGCAACGAAAGTATACGCGGTATAGTTGTAGCACTGCGCCACGCAACCGTCGGTACAGTTGTAGCGTATTGCCAATTACTCATCCAACCGATTAAAATCCGTCGATTGTCCGGCGCGTTAGAAAAAGTTACGCCCGCATAATTATCCTTTCCATAATCAAACCAAAGCGTTTTATCGGGCGAATTATCGTTTATGAAATTTTTACCGTCAAAATCGCCGATAAAATATTGTGTGCCGGAACCGGTGTTCGGCGCACCCGGATTAATATTAACTATTAAAATCCATTTTGTTTTTTGTTCTTCTTTGGAGTACATCGAAAATAAATCCGGACATTCCCAAACGCCGCCGTGTGCTCCGGCATTTGCACCAAATTTTCCGCCAAACTCCCAATCTTTTAAATTTTTTGAATTATAAAACTCAACGTGATTACCCACAGCAATCACTACCACCCAACGTTTTATTTTTTCATTCCAAGAAACTTTCGGATCTCTGAAATCGCGGTCTCCTCTATTTTTAATCACAGGATTATTTGCATATTTAGTCCACGTCCGTCCCTTATCTAAACTGTAAGCGAGGCTTTGACATTCAATATCTATTTTATTAGCCTTTTCTTTTGCCATGCTGTGCGAAGTAAACACCGCTACCATCGGACTTTCTCCGCCTTTTTTTCCGAAACCGGAACTATTATTGACGTCTATAACCGCACTGCCTGAAAAAATTAAACCAAGCGAATCCGGATATAAAGCAATTGGCAAATGTTCCCAATGTACTAAATCCTTACTCACCGCATGCCCCCAGTGCATCGGTCCCCAAATCGTTGAATCCGGATAGTATTGATAAAAAAAATGGTATTCACCTTTATAATACACCATACCATTCGGATCGTTCATCCATTTTGCCGGCGGGGTAAAATGCACTTGCGGACGGTGCTGCTCTTGATTGGTTTGAGCATTTATTTGGACTATGGACAATAGACAGTAGAGTATTGACAATAGAATGGCAGGTCTTTTAGTCATTTTATATTTTAAATAACTCATTACAGGTTAAAATGCTAACTGAATTTTTTCTTAATTCTTAACGCCCGAAATCATCTTGAATGCGCACAATATCATTTTCATCCGACGGGTTTTTAGGGTCTGTGTGCTGCCAAATTTCTGCGACGATACCCCAATCTTCTAATCCGACTAAACGGTGTCGCGCTCCTTGTTTGAGATTGATTATATTTCCTAAAGATAATTTTTGCACCGCTGTTTGTTCATCAGTATCGCTGATTACAACGCCGGCAGTACCACCAATAAGTTTCCAAATTTCTG
>JAYTIA010000247.1:0-1903 GCA_043732145.1 Saprospiraceae bacterium | reverse complement strand
GGTCGTAAATATCGAGTGTCGAACCGGGCAAATTCGGATCAAAACCGCCGTTGCCGTTGTATTGACTGAGCCACCGGCGGTCGGTAATATCTATAATGCGTTGCATGATACCCATATTCGCACCGGCACTTAAAATATGTTGCAAGCCGTTGCTGCCGGCTAATTGTTTAGAATATTGAATACTCAATTGTCCTTGTGTGTGGCGTAATGCACCGGCTTGATCGCTCCAGAAAGCACCTCCATAACCCCAAAAATCGTGGGATTTGTTGTTCGCACGATATTCTATGCTCGCCGATGTCGTGCGAAAATTATTATCTCCTAAAATCGGCGCCCATTGCGAGCGGTATTGCACGCTTATTAATGTTCCGTCAACGGCAAAACCGGTGAGTGCCGGGCTGGTGTGCATCGGCGCGAATTGATATTGAGATAAATGTAAATCCTGTGAAATGATATAAGATGCAGGATGTAGGATGAATAAAGTAATGATGAACGATGAATGAGAAATGAGGAATGAGGAAATGTATTTCATTCCATCACTTATCATTTTATATCCGGTATTCAAAATTGTATAATTTCTCATTTCAGTTTTATCACAAAAAAAATTCAAAAAAAATTCAAAAAAAATTCAAAAAAAATTCAAAAAAAATTCAAAAAAAATTCAAAAAAAATTCAAAAAAATAAATTTGTACAAACTATATGCTCTTTGCTTTCTATGTTTCTATGTGATTTATAAATCGTAAATCCAAAATCCAAAATCGAATTATCTGGTGAGTAAAATATCCGTCGCATAAGTGCGCGTTTTACCGTTTTTAAAAGTCGCTAAAATGGTTACGACGAAAGTGCCGGTATTCATCGGTTGCCCTCTGAAAGTACCATCCCAACCGACTTGTCCGTTGGGTCTGAAGTCACGCGCTTCATACACTAATTCTCCCCAGCGATCGAAAATACGCATATAATTGACGTTCGCTACTTTCTCATTGCCGAGTACGGTATAAAATTCGTTTTCGGGTTTAAAGGCAGTAGGTACATATAAGCCGTAATCGTCGTCCACAAAAATTTCTACTGTGGCATCGGCGCGGCAACCTTTTTTATCTACCGTAAACACTGTGACTAACGTATGTTTTTGAACACTCACAACCGTTGATACACATCCGGCGCACGAAACGGCATCATACGGTGACCAAGAATAACTTATCGGACGGTAGTTATCGAGCGGCGTTACAAAAACAGGGCGTTTGTCACCCGGAAAGGCGAGATGGATCGTATCGTTGCTGATTTCTAAGCGCGTCGCCGCCGGCTGATTAATTCTGATAGTCGTATCAATGACGGCGCAACCGTCAACTTTTGTTGCTACA
Organism: Saprospiraceae bacterium; assembly: GCA_043732145.1. GTDB lineage: Bacteria > Bacteroidota > Bacteroidia > Chitinophagales > Saprospiraceae > JAAFJT01. The sequence continues at coordinate 548 of JAYTIA010000247.1, read as the reverse complement.
CGTATATGATAATCACCGACACTTAAATTATTCAGGCTTGTGAACGGTATTTGGTTATTATTCACCCAAAGTTTCACGCCGACGGTATCAGTATTAACTGTAATACTGCCATCCTTATCGCCGTAGCAAGTAACAGGCGTAAATGTCGGAGATACCAAAGATTTATGTTTCAGCGTCAGGTTGACGATACTGTCGCAACCGTAAGTATTTTGCAATTTGATTTTATAAGTACCTGTATTGCTGTAAAAACTATTACCGATGCGCAAACTTTCGCCGGCACAAAGTGTTGTGTCGAGCTTGCTTTCCGAAACCGGATTGACGGTAATCAGCACCGTATCCATAATACTGCAACCGTTGGCGGCAATTGCCGTTAGGTAATATTTTTTAGAAAGACCTTGTGACGGCGTTTTAAAAGTTTTACAATTCGCACATATTATGCCGCTGTCTGTTTCCCATTTATAAATATCGAAACCGTTAGAGGCAATTAAGCCGACGTTCTGTCCTTCGCAGATGTTTCTGTCACCGGCAATCGTCAAATTCGCTGATTG
>JAYTIA010000246.1:0-13300 GCA_043732145.1 Saprospiraceae bacterium | reverse complement strand
GTTTTTGTAGGGACAGGTCGCGACCTGTCCCTACAAAAACATGAACAGATTTTCAATGAAATTCAATCCCCGATTGCATATGAAAATCCGAAAACTGTATTGAATGATTTCAAAAGACAACCTTTGCTCACCAATCCTTTATCTTTCGTAAGTCCTTGTTTGGCAAAAGCAGACGTTAACGGTGACGGTCTCGAAGATGTTTATGTCGGTGGTTCAAGCGGAAAATCAGGTACATTATATCTTCAAAATAAATCGGGAAGCTTCATAATTAAATCTGAAACTGCTTTTGATGCCGACAAACAATCTGATGACGCAGACGCAATTTTTTTTGATGCAAACGGCGACGGTTTTCCGGACTTATATGTGTGCAGTGGCGGTTACGGCAATTTCACGCCCGAAGATCCCATTTTGCAAGATCGTTTGTATATCAACGATGGCAAAGGAAACTTTACAAAAAATATCAATGCATTGCCAAAATTATTGGTGTCAAAAAGTTGTGTACGTGTGGCGGATATAAACGGCGACAGCAAACCGGATTTATTTGTCGGCGGGCGCGTAATTCCAAGTCGTTATCCGGAAACACCTACGAGTGCCATTTTAATTAACGACGGCAAAGGAAATTTTTCTGATCAAACCACAACACTCGCACCGACTTTGCAAAAAATCGGCATGGTGACAGATGCTGCTTGGATAGATTTAGACGGCGATAAAAAACCGGAATTAATTATTGTCGGTGAATTTATGCCGATTTATGTTTTTAGTTTTAAAACCGGAAAAGCTGAAGATGTTACTTTAAACTATTTCGATAAAAAATATTCAGGACTTTGGAATAAACTTTTGGTGGAAGATTTTAACGGTGACGGCAAACCGGATTTAGTTGTCGGTAATCTCGGACTTAATTCGCAAATGAAAGCCTCCGATAAAGAACCGGCAGAACTTTTTTTCAAAGATTTTGATGATAACGGTTCTATTGATCCGATTCTTTGTTTTTATAATTATAAAGATGCGACGCACCGTGTCTCGTATCCATATATCACACGCGATGAATTGTTAGATCAAATGAGTATCATGCGCGGGCGTTTTCCGGATTATAAATCTTACGCAGAGGCAACACTACCGGATATTTTTACAAAAGAAGAACTCAAAGGTGCGACACGATTAGAGGCAAATTGTTTAAGAACAGTTTTGTTTTTGAGTGATGCGAATAATAAATTCGTAGAAAAACCATTACCGTTACAAGTTCAAGCGTCGCCGATTTTTACAATTACTCCCATTAATTTTTTTCATAAAGACGGTACAAAAGATTTATTGATTGCAGGAAACATTAATCATGCGCGTTTAAAATTCGGAAAGTACGATGCGAATTATGGTTTATTATTAAACAACGATGGGCAAGGAAATTTTTCAACAGTTTCGCAACAACAATCCGGATTCAAAATCACCGGTGATGTAAGAAGCGTGATACAACTTAATGATAAACTACTTTTCGGAATCAATCAACAACCTTTGAAAGCGTACAAACGTGTTGATTCTTTAAATCGTTGATTCGTATCATTATGATTTTCCATTTTAGTCTATGAAATTAAATAATTATTGTTTTATCATTAAAAGCAGCACGGGCTTAAAACCATCATCAAGGTTTAAAACCTTGATGACAATAATTTCAATACTTTTTTTTCTTTTTCTCTTTTTCTCTTTCTGTAAACAAACAAATACACAAGCACCACAATTAAACGCAAACGAAATTCAAAACGTCATTCAACACATGACCGATTTGATGGTGCATGATATAACGAACCCGCCTTTAGCAGCGCGTTTTTTTTCTTATACTTGTCTGGCAGGTTATGAAGTTGTTACGCAAAATGATACAACCTTACATTCTTTAAGCGGCGTTATCAACGAATTTAATTCCGGTTATCAAGTGCAGAGTATCAATACCCAATATTCAATACCAAATACCCAACTCGCAGCAATTTTAGCCATGCTCGAAACCGCAAAAAAAATGCAACCCTCCGGAAAATTATTAGACGATTATGAAATGCAGTTGATAGATTCATGTAAAAAAATTGGCTTCCCCAATCAAGTGGTTGAAAATTCTTTAAAATATGCACAAAACGTCAGCGCACAAATTTTAAAATACGCCAAAGCCGATAAATACAATCGCATTAGCAATTATCCGCGGTATACACCGTCAACAACCGAAGGCAGTTGGTATCCTACACCACCGGCGTATATGCCTCCGGTTGAACCATATTTTAATACTGTTCGCTCCTTTACGTTAGATTCAGCAACACAATTCAAACCGGAACCGCCGGCTAAGTTTTCAAAAGAAAAAAATTCAGATTTTTATAAATTATTACATGAAGTTTATGCGCAAAGTTTAACGCCGGAACAACAAGATATTGCTGCATTTTGGGATTGCAATCCGTTTGCACTACAAGATAACGGGCATTTACTCGTAGGTATGAAAAAAATATCGCCGGGTGCGCATTGGATGGGCATTACCGGTATTGCTTGCAAAAAAGAAAAATTGAGTTTTGGGAAAACTTTGCAAGTGCATACCGTTTTAGCAATGGGTTTAATGGATGGTTTTTTATGTTGTTGGGATGAAAAATTTCGCAGCAACCGTATGCGTCCGGAAACTGCCATCAGAAAATATATTGATCCGAATTGGAAACCTTTTTTGCAAACGCCACCTTTTCCGGAATATTTAAGTGGACATTCAACAATTTCTGCTGTATCTACCGTTATTCTCACACATTTCTTTGGTGATAATTATAAGTATGATGATACAGTCGAAGAACGTTTCGGTTTGCCGGCGCGCTCATTTGCTTCCTTCAAAGCCGCATCCGAACAAGCGGGTATTTCCAGATTTTACGGCGGTATTCATTTTATGGATGCGATTACAAATGGACAAAAACAGGGAACTTTAATCGGAAATAATGTTTTAAAAAAACTAAAACTATGATTTTTCAACTTTTATAAATCAATTCATCAAATGAAATGCTAAAAAACTGCCGAGATATGCCAATGCACCCATGAAAACAAATTGGAGAATAGGCCATTTCCACGATTTAGTTTCGCGTTTAACGACAGCAAGCGTACTCATGCATTGCATCGCAAACACATAAAAAATTAGCAACGATAAGGCAGTAGCCGTACTGTAAACAAGCGTACCATCCAATTTTTTTTCGCGCATCATACGTTCTCTAATAGTTGCGGAATCATCGCCCGCACTGCCAACACTGTAAATGGTTGCCATAGTGCCGACAAAAACTTCACGTGCCGCAAAAGAAGAAAGCAACGCAATACCGATTTTCCAATCGAAACCCAATGGACGGATGGCGGGTTCAATACTTCTTCCGAAATAGCCGGCGTAAGAGTATTCTAATTTTTTTGCGGCAACAAAATCTTCTCTTTGCCGTAAGTTTTGAGCTTTAAGCTTTAAATCGGCAGTTTCATTTTGTGTTTGCTCATTGCTCAAAACTAATTGCTCATGTCTATCATAATCTGTTACCGATTTTTCAATCAAATGTGGTGTAGGTGAAAACGTTGCAAGAATCCAAAGAAAAATGGCAACAACCATAATAGTTTTGCCGGCTTCGGTGATGAAAGTTTTTACTTTTTCCCAAACCGTAAAAAATATATTGCGCCAATGCGGCATCCGATATTGCGGCAATTCGATCGCCAGAAAAGTTGTTTCGTGTGAATGAATTACTTTTTTCAAAACAAAAGCAGCCGAAAGGGAAGTGACAACACCAAGCGCGTATAAAAAAGTAAACATCAAACCTTGCTTATTAAAAATACCCCAGTATTCATTTTTTACAACAAAACCCACCAAAAGCGCATAAACAGGAATACGAGCAGAGCAAGAAATAAAAGGCGTAACGAGGATTGTAATCAAACGTTCTTTCCAATTTGAAATCGTGCGCGTGGACATAATCGCCGGAATTGCACAAGCACCACCGGCAACCAATGCAACAATACTGCGTCCGTTAAGTCCGACTTTTTGCATGATGCGATCGAATAAATAAACAGACCGCGCCATGTAACCGACTTCTTCAAGAATTGCAATGAGGAAAAATAAAATAGCAATTTGCGGAATGAAAGCCAACACACCGCTCAATCCGGCAAGAATACCGTTGGTGAGTAAATCGGACATCCAATTGGCGGGTAATTGAGATTTTAAATAACTGTTTAGATAGACAAAAGAATTTTCAATCCAAGTTTTCGGCAGTTCAGCGAAAGCGAAAATAGATTGAAAAATAATAAACAAAATTGTAAAAAAAATGAGCGGACCGGCAATGTGATTGGTGACGATACGATCAATTTTATCCGTTAAATTAAACTCGGTTTGTACCGGTTTGATAAAAATTTTATGCAGTATCGGTTGGAGTTTTTCAAAACGTTGCAACGTTTCAAAAATTTGTAAACGTAAATCTTCAAAAACAACTTGGGTCGGAGTAATAGGATTGTTCGAGCCTTTAACTATTTTTTCAACCAATTTTTTTTCGCTGACGGTTAAAAAAGGTAGTTTATCGTAATGGTGAGCAATGAGAATCGCACGATAGATATTATCTGCTTGCGGCAATTGAAAACGAATTTTTTCTGCTACACTTAATTCATTAGGTGAAGGTTGATAAAACATTTTTGTTTTAGTCAGTTGGTCAGGGTGTCGCTGTACCGGTTGGTCTTTGGCTATCCGACTAATTGACTGACCGATTAACTGGCTGAAAGCTAACATCTCATTTTTTAATTCACTGATACCCATACCGGTCCGCCCATCGAGTTCAATTACAGGTACTTTTAAAGTTTCTTCCAGCGTTTTTCTTTCAAAAAAAATATTTTTTTGTGCGGCGGCATCTACCATCGTCACGCAAAGTATAATAGGTATATTAAGATCGCGTACTTGAGTAAAGAGTAGTAAATGTCTTTCGAGATTGGTGAGGTCGGCGATATAAATAAGTACATCCGGAAAATTTTCATCGTTCGGATTAGCGAGAATATTTAAAACAATGCGTTCATCTTGCGAGTTAGGATATAAACTGTAAGTGCCGGGCAAATCAACAACCGTACATTTTTTTTCTCCAAGAACTATAGTGCCGATTCTTTTATCAACGGTAACACCCGGAAAATTCCCGACTTTTTGCCGCAATCCCGTCAATTTATTAAACACCGAACTTTTTCCCGCATTCGGGTTTCCCGCCAAAGCAAATTTTAAATTCATAAATAGTCAGTTAGTCGGTTGCTCGGTTAGTCTGTTAGTCGAAGTATCTAAACTAACCGACTAATCGACTAACCAGCTAACCAACTATTATTATTCCGTTTCCACAAAAATATGTTTGGCTTCAAGTTCGCGTACAGCGATGTTTTCGTCATCTACTTTTATGTATAACCCGCCACCGAAAGGAATACGGCGCATAAGTTGCAACGATTTACCGGGAATAACACCCATAGTTAAAAATTTTGCCGCCATGGTATCGTTGTCAAATGAATTGACTACTCCCGATTCTCCTTCTCTGAAATTCGATAATTTTTGTAACATAAATATCAGACATTTTTTTTGATGTGGTGCGCTTATACTAATTAAGAATTAAAATGCTTTCCCTTTGCAAAGTTAATTCATTTCAACTATTTAGACTTAGTATTAATAGTAAAAGTTAAATAAAAGTTTTGTTAAAAGCTAATTTTTAAAAAATGAATGATGATTTTTCTATTATCACGTATCTAATGTTGTAATTTTACGGAATAATTTTTCGAAAAAATATAAAAATATGAGTAATGATGCCCAACGATATGCATCAAGAGGCGTTTCTGCCAATAAATCGGATGTGCATGATGCTATCCGGAATTTAGATAAAGGTTTGTTTCCGAAAGCATTTTGTAAAATTTTGCCCGATTATATCGCCGGTTCAAAAAGTTATTGTAATATTATGCACGCAGATACAGCCGGCACAAAAACAAGTTTAGCTTATATGTATTGGCGCGAAACGGGTGATCTATCGGTTTGGAAAGGCATCGTACAAGATGCGATGGTGATGAATTTAGATGATATGGCTTGTGTGGGTTGTGTGGATAAATTTATAGTATCGTCAACCGTCGGTAGAAATAAAAATTATATTTCCGGTGATGTCGTAAAGACTATTATTCATGCAGCCGTTGAATTTTGCGATACGATGCGCACCTACAATATTGACATAAAATTAGCCGGCGGAGAAACCGCTGATGTAGGTGATATTGTGCGTACGATTGATGTCGGATTTACTGCTTTTGCGCGTTTAAAGCGCAAAAAACTTATTATTAATAATATTAAATCCGGTAATGTCATCGTAGGTTTTTCCTCTGCCGGAAAATCGGTATATGAAACGGAAACGAATAGCGGAATAGGTTGTAACGGACTGACATCGGCAAGGCATGACGTTTTGGATAAATCTTACGGCGGAAGATATCCGGAAAGTTATGATACTAAAATACCCGAAGAAGTCGTTTATGCAGGTTCTAAATACTTAACTGATAATTTTACTGTACTCGGCGAAACTAAACCGCTTGGCAAATGGATTTTATCGCCTACAAGAACTTATCTGCCGCTGTTACAAAAAATTTTATCGGAAGTTGATAAAAAAAACATTTCAGGCATTATCCATAACACCGGCGGCGGACAAACCAAGGTGTTGAAATATACTGAAGGTGTAAAAATTATTAAAAATAATTTGTTGCCTATACCACCTATATTTAGCTTGATTCAATCTCAATCTCAAACAGATTGGCGAGAGATGTTCCAAGTTTTTAATATGGGGACACGGTTGGAAATTTATTGCAACGAAAAAATCGCTGAAAATTTGGTAGATGTTGCGCGATTGCTTAATATTGAGGCTAAACTTATCGGTCACGTAGAAAAAACAAACATAGAGAGAAACATTTTATTAATTGAAAATCCCGCCGGCACTTTCACCTATTAGTTTTTAGTTATTATTTGTTAGTTATTCAAGATTTTTAACTGACAACTAAATAACTGATAATTAAATCTATTTATTAAGTATGGAACACAAACACTTTGTACTGAAAATATATTTCAAAGCTATTTTGTTTATATTCCCCTATCTTTCATTCGGGCAAAATGAAGCTATTATTGTGGGTAAAGTAATCAATCCGCAGGGGCGTTCGATTACTTTAAGGCATCGCAACAACCCGCTTTTTTACGACGAAAATATACTTTATTCCAATCTTGATACCGACAATAACTTTTTTGTAAGAATAAAAACGAAAACCTCACAAACGATATATATGGATTATCAGGACGAGAAATTCAAATTTTTCTTGAGCCCCGGTGATACACTTAAAATTAATTTCGATAATAAATTAACCGCCGATAAAGCTACTCTTGAAGGTTCAGCAGCCGCTAATAATATTTATTTATTGAAAACAAATGCTGCTTTTGCAGATTGGTTAGACGAAAGTTTAATGGCGAATCAAATAGTAAAACTCTCTCCCGTAGAATATCAAATGTACGTAGACAGCATTTATAAAGTTAAACGCCGATTTTTTGACAACTACCCGATAACTGAAATTAATAATTTAAGTTCCGAGTTTTTAGATTTTACTTCTCAAGATATTCAATATTGGCGGGCGTATATGCTTATGAAGTATTACGATGACTATCACACGAATGGAGATGCTTCAAAAAGTATAGATGACAATTATTTTAATTTTTTGGCAGAAATCCCAACTTCATCAGTGAATGCTTTAAATAATGACTATTGTTTAAAATACTTAAGCCTTTATCTGAATTTCATTAAGGATAAATATTTAGCTGCTTATAAAGTGCCAAGTGTTGTACAAGAACGACGCGTAGTAACGCAAACAGTGCGTCCGATTATGGGTAATGTGCGCGTTTTATTAGATCCGTTTACATCAAAAGAAATTATAGGTTGGATTTCACCGTTGGATAGAGCGGAATTTTTAAATTTGAAAACAGATGATAAATTTCGATATATCGGTACAGATACCACTTTTGAAGATACTTTTTTAAAAATAAAAACTGAAGACGGGAAAATAGGATGGGTGCCGGCTTCGTCGGTAATATTAATCGATAATGTTACTGTTGAAAAAAAAATTTTTGAACGGCATTGTTTCGACGTATCATCTCCTCTATGCGGGTTAGAAAAATATTCATTATCCGGACGTGTGCTATATTTGGTAGCGGCAAAAGAGATTCTGCTTGATTTCTTAAACGATGAAGAATCGGAGTCGGAAAAGAGAGTGAAAGCGTTCTCAAATGCTAATACACAATTCCAAGACTACAATGATTTTCTCTATACTGCACTTATTCAAACTTATGCTAAAAAAAAATCCGGCCTGAATGCCTTAGGTTTTATACCGATTTGTGTACTTTCCGATATTGTAAATGAAAAAATAACACCGCTTGTAGTTGAAAATAAAGATGAGGTAAAACCAAAAGCAGCACTGACATTAACCTATATAGTGCCTGCACCATCTTCTAATAAAGTGCGTGCGTTTTTTAATGATAATTCAAATCCTGCTAATGAAATTAAACCTAAAAAAAATGAGATTTTTATTGCTAATCCTGTCGTTTGGTCGAATATAAAAACTGAAACTTCGCCTCCTTCTATCTCAGTATCTCCTGTTTCGGTAATCAACAATGATATAGATAAATCTGAGAAAAAAGATTTGGAAAATAAAAATTTAGTGGATTATAATGGAAAACCTAAAATCTCTCAAAAACCTGCGATTAAAGATAATAATACAATTTCTACGACACCGCCGATGTCTGAAACAAACGCAACAAAAACTGCGATATCCGTAAAAGCAAACTCGAACACTGAAAATAAGCCGCTGCTTAAAGTCGATCAACCGCATGTTGTTACAGACAATAAAATAAAAATTATTGCACCGGCTATTGATTATACTGTTGAAAATAAAAAATTATTTCAGTCTGATGCCATTATTGATGAGGCGGGTTTGAATCTTCAACAAGAATTAGTACGCGCTAACCCCAATGATAATGAACCCATTAAAAGATTTGACGGATTGGTACTGGGAGAAGAATCGCCTAAATATAAATTTACTGATGTGAATGGTAGGGAAGTCGCTTCCGAAGACTTGTTGGGTAAAATAGTATTTATTGAATTTTGGGCGACTTGGTGTGGTCCCTGTCAAGCACAGATGTCGCACGCACAAGAATTAGCCAAAAGATATAAAGACAAAGATGATGTAGTTTTTGTTTTTATATCTCAAGATCAAGATGCGTCGGCTTGGAAAGAATCTTTATTGGCGAATAAATGGAATGAAGGTATGCATGGTAATGACGGGGTTATCTTACCACTCAATTTCGGTGTACAAGTTCTACCGAATACTTTTATTATTGATAAAAAAGGAAAAGTGAGTTTCAATTCGCTCATCAGTAAACGCAGTAGTGTGACAGATGAAAAAACGATTGATACTTTGGCACGCTCGCAAAAATAAGTTGTCAAATTGTCGTGTTTTAATATTTTTTTACAAATTTTTTTTCATTTTTTTCATTTTTTCATGTCATTTTGTCTTAAAAAAATGGCATGGAACAAGAATTGTAACAGATTTATTGGCATTGAAAACAAAATGCATCAATGTTGTAAACTAATTTTATAACTTTTAAATTATAATAATTATGACAGTCGTAAAATTAAATCCGTTCTCTCCTGCTAGTTTTGAAAGAATTTCGTCTTTTGACAGTGCGCTTGATTCGATTTTGAATCGAAATATTTCTTCTTTTTTTAACGATGATGCCAATCTTTGGCATACTGTTCCAGCTGTGAATGTGATTGAATCGGAAAAAAAATTTCAATTAGACATAGCTGCGCCGGGATTAATAAAAGAAGATTTTAAAATTGAAATAGAAAACAAAGCACTGGTTATTTCGGCTGAGAAAAAAGTTGAAACTGAATCAAAATATGAAGGTAGTGCGTTCGTTCGTCGTGAGTTTGGTTATACTTCATTTAAACGTTCTTTTAATTTACCTGATAATGTTGATTCGGCTGCTATTGTTGCTCAATACAATAATGGAGTTTTAAATATCGAAATTCCGAAAACTGAGCCGAAAAAACTAACTCAAGTGATTGAAGTGAAATGAAAATGAAGCAAATTCACTCTTAAAGAGTTAGATCGAATTTTTTCGCGTTTTAATGAGTAAAAAACTGCGAAAACAGTTGAATATTCGACTGCTTTCGCGGTTTTTTTAATAAGTTTTCTTTAATTTAAATTTTTAGTTTTAAACCCCATTAACTAATCAACGAATTAACCAATCAATGAAAACTATATTCCGTTCTTAAAACTTCTGCTGAAAGTGAAACATCTTTTGATTCCAAAGCCGAATGTCCCATCAAAAAAATATCAACGGCACGCGCCGCTTCTCGTCCTTCCGACATTGCCCAAACGACTAACGATTGTCCGCGACGCATATCACCGGCAACGAAAACTTTTTTAAGATTCGTTTGATATTTATTGTCTTTGACATTGCCGCGATTGTCGCATTCGATACTGAGTTGTTCAAGCATACCGACATACTGCGGATGTAAAAAACCGGCAGCGATAAAAGCCATTTCGCAAGGTATATCGCGTTCAGTACCTTCCAATTCTTTCATACCCATACTCGTCCATTCAATATCTACGAGTCGCAAAGCTTTTAAATTGCCGTTTTCATCGCCGATAAATGATTTTGTTAAAATTGCCCAATCACGTTGACAGCCTTCATCGTGTGAAGTAGAAGTGCGCAACATCATGGGCCAATTTGGCCAAGGCGTTGATGCGGCACGTTCAGCCGGCGGTTTTGAGAGTAATTCAATTTGCGTCACAGAATGAGCACCATGCCGATTTGATGTGCCGACACAATCCGCTCCAGTATCACCGCCGCCAATTACCACAACATTTTTTCCTTTAGCAATGATTTTTTCTTCCGGTTCTTCGTCTCCTACAACACGTTTATTATTCTGATCCAAAAACTGCATTGCGAAGTAAACGCCTTTCAAATCGCGTCCCGGAATCGGCAAATCTCTTGGAACAGTTGAGCCGCCTGTCAAAACAATGGCATCAAAACTTCCAAGCAATTCTTTTGTATCAATGTTTACGCCGACATCAGCATTAACTCGAAATTTTACACCGGATTTTTCCATCACTTCTATGCGGCGGTCAATTATCCACTTTTCCAATTTAAAATCCGGAATACCGTAACGCAATAATCCGCCAATGCGCGTATTGCGCTCAAAGACGGTAACATCATGACCTGCTTTGCTAAGTTGCGCTGCCGCAGCTAATCCTGCCGGACCGGACCCGACTACTGCTACTTTTTTTCCTGTTTTTTTTGCAATCGTCGGTTGTACATACCCCCGTTTAAACGCTTCTTCTATAATTGATTTTTCGATAAACTCTATTGCTACCGGCGGTTGATTGATACCCAAAACGCAAGCAGATTCGCAAGGCGCCGGACAAATACGTCCGGTAAATTCCGGAAAATTATTTGTCTCACTCAAAATTTCATATGCCGATTGCCAATCTTTTTTATAAACAGCATCGTTGAATTCGGGAATAATATTGCCGAGCGGACAACCGTTGTGGCAAAATGGTACACCGCAATCCATACAACGTGCTGCTTGTGCGTTGGTTTTTTCTTCCGGAAAAGGTTCGTAAAGTTCCTTATAGTCATTTAATCTTTCTGCAACCGGACGCGTTTTCGGCAAATCGCGTGTATATTTCATAAAGCCTGTCGGACTTCCCATGCCTGATAATAGATTAATTGGTTGTAAATACTTTTAATAGAACCGTAAAATTACAACAAGATTTTTATTTTTCCAATTAGTTAAAGCAGTAGACCGGTTTATTCAAAATTAAATTGAATAGCAAGTGTTTGTTTTGTGATTTTATTTTTTTATTCTACCTTGCACCCAAATCTAAATCAAAATTTAAATAATGGAAGTTTTCTATTTTATAGCATTAATAGCACACTCTTGGTTTCGTTGGATTGTGTTGGGTACTTTGTTGTTTGCTATTTACACAGGCATTAAAGGCAGATTAAATAAGATGCGTTTCTCAGAACGGCACCTACAAATACGTTTAATAGCACTTATCGCTTGTTATTTACAATTAATTTTGGGTTTATGGTTATATTTGAACAGTCCGGCGGTAGAAATGTTTTGGGCGCATCCCAAAGAGGCGATGTCTGATAAAGTTTTGCGCTTTTGGAGTATTGAACACGCTGCCGCCATGATTTTAGCTTTAGCTGTAATTACTTTTGGTTATTACAAATCTTATATAACAAAATCGGAGCGCAAAAAATTTACGCTTATGGCAATATATTACGGTATCGGATTGCTGATTATTTTAGTCTCTATTCCTTGGTTAGCTTCTTCAAGTGTCGCACGACCTTTATTTAGAATGCCTAATTGATTTTGGATTTTAGATTTTTAGTAACATTGGCAAAATATTAAAATCGTAAATCCAAACTTCGAAATCCAAAATCGTCGATGACTTTAACGCACTTTGCAGCGCACTACAAAGTATTTGTTCTCGCACCCTTTTTAGAAACGGACGATGAGAATTTAAAATACTATTACGATTTCACACAAAGTATCAAAGAGTATGAGCGCGTTTTTAAAAAATTGCGCATCGAATGGGAATGGAGTCCGGTTACTTTAAAAAAATTTGAAGCTACCATAAATTCAATCGTAGAAAAATCTCAAAAAAAACAACCGCTCTTTTTCAATTTGTGTGATGGTGATGAGGTAAATGAATGTGCCGGTATTTCCGTTATTCGTTTTTTAGAAGAAAAAAAAATAATTTACACCGGAGCCAACGATTATTTTTTCGATGTAACAACATCGAAAATACCTATGAAAAAATTGTTTGATGAAAAAAATATTCCTACGGCAGCTTGGTTTGTAATAAATGATAGACTTACTGATTTTGGAGTTACTGACGATGGAAAAAAAAGTCCAAAATCAGTAAGTCTATCGTCCGAAGATTTTCCTTTAATTTTAAAACCCGCAGTATCCGGCGGTAGTATGGGTATTTCTACGAAATCGGTTGTTCATAATTTTACGGAACTGAAAGAACAATTTGAAGTTTTAAAAAAAGGTTATCACTCTTGGAATCTCCTCGTTGATGGTGCTTTCGCCGAAAAATTTATTGCCGGCAGAGAGTTTACTACAATGATTGTAGGCAATTGCACGAATCGAAAAAAAGCAATAGTTTACAAACCCGTAGAGCGGGTTTTTCATAAATCTTTATCAAAAAACGAACAGTTTTTATCTTT
>JAYTIA010000245.1:0-1907 GCA_043732145.1 Saprospiraceae bacterium | reverse complement strand
TTCAAAATTTCGGTGCATCTTTGCGGTTTAAATTTAAAACTGTAAACTCAGATAAATGTGTGAATGAATAAATTCATTATTTATCTTTCATTGTACTGATAATGTCCGTAGAATATCTAAAAACAGCACACGTTGACACTAAAATAGAAAAAGAAAAACCCATTAATAAGTGGCAGCAACGTTATTTGCGTTTGCGATTCGGTATACTTGGCGTCTTATTTCCGGATGCGGCTACAAATTTCGGTTACAAAATTTTTGCTACACCGCGCACGCGCGCTAAACATTGGAAAACAGATGCCGTAATTGACAGTGCCGTAGTTTCCGATTTAATTGTAAACGATACAAAAATAAAATTGTACGAGTGGGGTGCCGGCGATAAAATTGTTTTATTGGTGCATGGTTGGGAATCGCGAGGAACGGCGTTGCGGATGTTTGTTAATCCGCTTTTAAAAAAAGGTTTTAAAATTATTACTTTTGATGCTCCGGCACACGGCGATTCGGGTGGTGAACAACTTAATTTAGTCATTAATGCCGGCGTTATCGCTGCGATTATCGAAAAATTTGGTGGCGCGTTTCACGGCGCGATTGCACATTCGTTTGGTTGTTCGTGTGTAATTTTTGCTTTAGAACAAATTAATCCGAAATTATCTATCGAGCGTGTTGTGCTTTTAGCAGTGCCGCCGCGTTTGCCTGTCATTCTTAACAATTTTATGTCGCGTGTTCAAATGCCGGAGCGTTTGCGCAAACATATTTTCAAGAAATTTGGGGACATAAATCCGCATTTAGAAACTTTTGATACAGCATTATCTGAAAATAAAATTCACGTGAAAAAACTACTCCTCGTTCACGACAAACAAGATGATGTCACGCCTTTAAGTACAGCAGAACGCATTGAAAATAATTGGAAAAACGCACACCTCATCATCACAGAAGGTTTCGGACATTACCGGTTGGTAAAAAATCCGGATGTAGTACGGGCTATTGTAGAATTTTTAGGAACGTGAAAGAAAAAAGTGGATTTACCCGATATTGCGCACTTTCTCTACCATACTCAAAATAGAAGCATCGGCGTTGTAAAGATGTACATCATCTAATAAAATCCATTTTAAAGCATTTGATTCATCGCTGATGTTTACCGGTTCGTTTTTGTCGGCTTCGAACAAAAAACGTATATCGTAATGGTGGTGCGCCGGAAAATTTTCATTGGGCGGAATTAAATGTACATCAACGGAAAAAATATGCGCATTTAAAATTTTTATACTTTTCAAACCCGATTCTTCTCGTGCTTCACGTTCTGCGACATCTAAAACGGAAATCTCACTGTCTTCCGCATGACCACCCAATTGAAACCAACGATTAAGTTTTTTATGGTGCGTGAGCAGCGTGTATTTTTTTTCGGCATCAACAATCCAAGCCGAACCTGTTACGTGTCCTTTATGTGACAAACGATTCATACAATTTTTTTCGCCAATCTCCGGAAATGTATCGCAATACGCCACGAATTGCTGCGTCAGAATCAGCATGGATTGTTCTCGAAAATTGGAAGGCGTAAAATCGGAAAGTTGTTTTAATAAATTTTTATTCATAAATTTTATTCAAAACTTCAAAACTAAATTTTTTACAACTATTCAGTAAAACCTGAGCAGTAATAATTTTTTTCTTTTTTAGAAAAATTCTTAATAATTTTGAACTTTGTTTTTAAGGTTTGCGTTTTACAATAATTACTTCTTTACAACTCAGGTTGACATCGGTTGTTTTATCTTTTAATGACAACTTGAGTAGTTACATTCCTTCTTCATAAAAAATATTTCAATGAAAAAAGCAGTAGAGTTTACAGATACAAATTTTGCCGACAATGTTTCGGCAGGTGTGACGCTTGTGGATTTTTGGGCTCCTTGGTGTGGTCC
>JAYTIA010000244.1:0-1908 GCA_043732145.1 Saprospiraceae bacterium | reverse complement strand
CTTTATTCGTAAAAGTGATTTTAAAAACATCGTTTTCCAAAACAGAAGTCTGCTCATTGCCCGAAGCAAGCGGCGATAAAGCACCGTATTCTTGGGTATTAGCTATTATGTTTGGGGTATTAGGCGTTAAAGTATTTGTTGTCGGTGTTTGTTGAACAATTTTTGTCGAACTATCTCTAACGTGTTGTACGTTTGCAATCGAATCTTGTGTGCGTTTGAGTTGTGCTACTTCTTTGTCGGAAGGTTTCATTAATAGATTCCAACCCATCAATATCACCATTATAAGTAACATGCCGATAAAAGTACTCTTGTTATCTTGATTCATTCAATGCTTTTGTTTATTGAAAATTAAATTGTTTCTTAAAAAACGCGCAAATTTAGTGTATTTTGCACGCATATTTTTTATTAAGACGAACTAATTAATTAAAAATTGAAAGCTGAGGAGAATTTTCGGATTAAATAAAAATTTTAAAGATTCTGAGTAGTTAATTCTCATTGACAATTAACCATTCACCATTAACAATTAATAAATGCCTCTTTATACTTTCAATCCGCTAAAAATCAGTTTTGATTTTTATTTGTGGATACCGCTATTTATTATGTTGCTGTGTATCATCGCCGGATACGCCGCGCAAAAAAATATGCCGGATAAAAATCGCCGACTCACTGTATTAATGCTTTTATCGTTTGTAGGTATGATTGGTATGTGTACGTCGGCTTCAAGACTTTATGCGATTTACAGAATGAAACCGGTAAAACTTTACACCGATCACATCGAAACGCCTTTTGGTACAACAACTTACTTCAACATAAAAGATTATTTTATTCGTTTACAACGTGATTATAAACCCATGCAACCGGAAGCTGTCAGAGATTCGATGCGTTATCTGATGATTATTGAACGCAACGACAAAACGCATTTACTTTCGGAAGGCGATTATAAAATCGATTCTATTTTAGTGAAAATGAATGAAATCATTGAATAGATCATAGACGATGGACAATAGACGATAGACTGTAGAAGATAAACAATGGACAACGGAAAAATATTTATTTAGTCTATCGTCCATTATCTCTTGTCTATTGTTCATCGTCTATAGTCTATTATCTAACATGTATTATCCAAAATTATGAACTCTCTCAATTTTTTAGTGAACAGCGTACGCACTATGCGTACAACCGGCGCGATAGCACGGAGTTCAAAATATTTAATGCGCGAAATGCTCAAATCTGTACATTTCAATCACGCCAAACTGATTGTGGAATTAGGTGCAGGCGACGGCATATTTACGCATGCGATTTTAGAACGCATGAGACCCGATGCGATTTTGATTTGTTTTGAAATAAATCCTCAATTCCACAAAATTTTACAAAATATAAACGACGCGCGATTCATTTTAATCAATGATTCTGCGGAGCATTTGAAAAAATATTTGATTGAACACAATTACAAAGAAGTGGATTATATTATTTCCGGTATTCCGTTCGTAGCACTGCCGACTGAATTGACGGACAGAATTATCAAAGTAAGTCGTGATGCACTCCGCAAAAATGGTTTATTTATTCAGTTTCATTATTCGACACTTATCAGTCGCGTGTATCGGCGTATTTTCGGTAATTTGCAGGTGCGTTTTGTGCCACTCAATTTGCCGCCTGCATTTGTGATGGTGTGTAAAAAAATGTAATTTTGGTCGATGATTTACGGTTGATGAATGATGAGTAATGGTTGATGGTTGGACATATTTTTTAACCGTCAAACGTCAACTATCCACCGTCAACCATCAATCATCAATCATCAACCATTAACCCTCAACTTCAACCATGAAAGATACTTTAAATTTCCTCTCAAAACTCACTTTGCACCGCGTTATCAATGCAGTACAAATTTTTTCATCTTATTATGTCACC
>JAYTIA010000243.1:0-1908 GCA_043732145.1 Saprospiraceae bacterium | reverse complement strand
TGATTGCCGCGAATAATCCATTCGTCCGGTAATTCACTGCCTTTCATTTTTGCAATTACGTCATATACCGGTTTATTATCCCAATTAAAAGCCAATTGTAAATGCACTTTGTCCACGCTTGGTCCGACGTGATATGTTATCGGTAAACCGCCGCGCCAATTTGCGGGAGCTACCGGTCCGCCTAAAGATTTTAATAGCGGCAGTGCATCTTCATAAGAAATTGGAAGTACCGGAATTTTCATGAGCGTAATCGCATCTTTCCTGTCCAATCGTTTTGCACCGGGTGTTGAACCAATAAACGGCGTTAAAGGATCGCCGGGAGCAATCGGCATATCCATCACTGAACCGCGTTGCACACCATCGGCGCGACGAAATGGTCCGACCGGATAAACATCGCCTTGCACATAACCATCATCCGCCGGATCGGAATAAATAATACAACCAATTGCGCCGTGTTCGTAAGCGACTTTTGGTTTTATCCCGCGCCACGAACCGCCGTATTTTGCCAATACAATTTTACCTTTTACATCAATCCCCATTTTATCCAACTCTTCGTAATCCGCAGGAATACCGCGATTGACGAAAACAATTTCCGACGTCACATCGCCGTCGGCAGAAAACGCATTGTAGGACGGCAGTTGTTCAGATTTTTGTCCGCTCGTTTTGTCTTCTTTCAAAACCCCTTCTTCCAATTTTGCTTTGTAAGGATTTGCACCTAATAATTCCAACACGCGCATTTTCGGTGTCGGAAATAAAACGGAATACGTTGCAATTTCCGTTTGCCAACCCCAAGACGTGAATAAGTCACGCATATATTCCGCATTCAATTTATCTTGCGGTGAACCAACGTGGTGCGGATGCGAGGTGATAAACTGCATCCAAGTATCCAAATTTTTCGGATTGAGTTGCGCGTCGAATTGTTTTTCCCAATTTGTTTGCTTTGTCGCATTCGCGACAGTGAAACCCATGAGTTTAGTTTGCGCAATTGTTTTTATGGACAAGGCACATAGAAGTGCGAGTAGAATACAGTTTTTCATTCCTAAAATTTGTTTGCAAGTTTAATATTAAAATGTCTATCGAAGGTACAATAAAAAATTTCGGACGACCAACTTTGGATTTAAAATCGATCAATTTTTTTGACAAATAATTTTTTTCACCAATAGTATTAAAAATTAATATTTGGCACAGGTTTTGTCCTTTTTTATTTTGTGTGTAAGTTTTGGTTAAAGAATTGTAAAAATTCATTTTTGTGAACCTGCAGTAATCCTGCGGGTTTTTTTTATTGGTTTCTGAATCAGAATTTCCGGAATTTCTGGAATTAAGAGAATGTAAGAGTGCAAGTTATTTCTCACACAACTCCACATTCCGGAATTTCCGGAATTTCCGGAATTTCTGATTTAAATCCACTTCAAATTTTTTTGTGTCAGTGCATGTTCAACTTTGCCGGTGTGTTCGGTTGCTTTTGGTTCAAAAAGCATCAGCCAGACTTCTTCTCCATTTTTTGTGCGCGGATTGTGTTCCACCCTTTTTGGCACAATGATAAACTCACCTGGATTTACTTCCACCGTTTTATCTCGAAATTGCATGACGAGCGTGCCTTTATACACCAAAAACATTTCGTCTTCGTCGTCGTGACTGTGCCAAACAAAATTGTCTTTTAGTTTTGCAAGTTTGATATACTGTCCGTTAAGTTCACCGACAATATGTGGTGTCCAATGTGCTGAAAATAAATTGAATTTCTCGTTAACGTTTATATTAGTCATGTGATAGGGTCGTAACTCCACACCTCATGTAGTAACTGATCGCAACCTGTCACTACATGAAATGTGACTTATTCTATTTTGTTTTCCCTTTACCGATATTTTCAGGTTGTTTAGCCACCGCTTGTTGTTGTTGCATCGCATCTTC
>JAYTIA010000242.1:0-5203 GCA_043732145.1 Saprospiraceae bacterium | reverse complement strand
TATCCATTATTTTTTTATCCACGCCGAAATATAAAGCGTATTCGCGCAGAGAGGGAATAAATTTTATATCTTGTCTTTCTAATTGAATACGCAAAATGTTGGCAACTTCGCACCATTCTAAAGTTTCGCGTAAATTGTACGATACTTTTACGCCTAAGGATTCAATGTATTTGGGTATTAATGTCGGCGGACCGCAAACCGTTACTTCCGCACCTAATTTATTCAAACAAAGTATATTACTCAAAGCCACACGTGAATGTAAAATATCTCCGAAAATAGCAACCCGTTTTCCGCGTACGCTGCCCAAAGTTCTTCTGATTGAAAACGCATCGAGTAACGCTTGCGTCGGATGTTCGTGCGTGCCGTCACCGGCATTGACGATGGCTGCATCAATATTTTTTGCCAAAAAATGCGGTGCGCCGGGTGCAGCATGTCGCATCACCACCATATCTACTTTCATTGCCAATATATTATTGACAGTATCGAGTAATGTTTCTCCTTTTTTAACCGAAGAGCTTGACGAAGTGAAATTCAAAACATCTGCAGAAAGTCTTTTTTCGGCGAGCTCAAAAGAAATACGTGTACGTGTAGAATTTTCAAAAAAAAGATTGACGATAGTGGTGTCGCGTAAAGACGGTACTTTTTTTATCGGGCGATTGATGACATCAATGAATTGGTCGGCAGTTTCAAAAATAAGTTGAATATCTTCAGCCGTTAAATCGCTGATGCCCAATAAATTTTTATTAGAAAGTTGTTTCAAGTTCGTTATCCGTTATCCGTTATCCGTTATCCGTTATCCGTTATCCCGAATGTCTTAATGAATAATGGATAACGGATAACTAATAACGGATAACGAAGCAATTAAATTAACAAAATTTTATCTGCGCCTTCTGTTTCTGCCCATTCAACGCGCACGTAAGCGTTATCTAAAGAATCGACCGAAATACCGACAAAATCGGCACGTACCGGTACTTGTCTGTTAAATCTTCTATCCACCAAAACCAAAAGTCGCAGCGATGCTGCACGTCCGTAATGATTCAATGCTGTCATCGCTGCTTGAACGGAACGTCCGGTGTACAGCACATCATCAACGAGAATCACGTGTTGATTATCCACGACAAAAGGCATATCATTAACGTTAGCAGCTAAAGGTTTTTTACTTGTTCGAAAATCGTCGCGATAAAAAGTAATATCCAATTTGCCGAATGGAATATTTTTTTTCACACCGATTTCTTTTAATTTTTTCACCAATCGTTGCGCCAACTGCACACCACCGGTTTGAATACCGACAATGCAAGTATTCTCAAACCCATCATAATTTTCGATGAGTTGATAACAACACCGTTCGAGGGTCAATTCAAATTGCGGTTGTTCCGAAATGATGCGTGGCGTTACTGACATATTTTTTGTT
Source organism: Saprospiraceae bacterium (assembly GCA_043732145.1). Lineage (GTDB taxonomy): Bacteria > Bacteroidota > Bacteroidia > Chitinophagales > Saprospiraceae > JAAFJT01. The sequence continues at coordinate 3,792 of JAYTIA010000242.1, read as the reverse complement.
GAATGCAGTGCAAAGGTAGAAAAAAGTTTTAAGCATGGGATATTTTAGGCGCGATTAAAAAAATGCCGGTGTATATTTTTTATTCCTTTACTTAATTTTTCATAAAAAATTTTTATACTTGCTTTATTCGTTCAAATATTCTTCAAAAAAATGAACTCACTCGAAAAGTTTACAGATGGAAAATTTATTTTTCATCAGCGAAATTATTATTTTTTAGAAAAGATTTATACATTTGTTTTGATAAAAAATTTTTGAAATTATTTTGAAATTATTTTATCAAAACAAACTTGTCTCATTTTTTTACACTAAAAATTAAGTTTCAAATGAAATTTAGCCTTTACTTTATTATTTCCGTTTTTATTTTCTCTTCTTGTTTTAATGATAAAACCAAATCAGTTGCAGCAATTACCGACGGCGATTTTAAACAAAGTTTTGTACCCGTCATTAAAGGTTCATGGCTGATGACAGATTATATGACGGATATTGAAAAAACAAAATCACCGTTAAAATCTGCGGATAAACTTAAAGATATTGTCGAATTAATTACCGACGGTAAAGTTACGAATGATAGTTTGGAAGTCAATTTCAGTTTTAATAACCATGAGGGCGATGGTTTTTTTGTGACAAAATCGCCGGGACAAACACCCAACAGTTTTAAAATAGATTTTCAAGACAACGAAGTGCCGACTAACTTTTATGAATTGGGCTACGAACTTATAAATAAAGATACGTGCGCGTTTTTATACCACTACGATAAAGCTAATAAACTTTTAGATAAAAAAGAATTTTGTCGGTCGGTTTATAATCCGACGGATTTGAATCGTGCGGGTGGGTTGCAATATTTCGTAAATGATAAATTATTTGCCGGTAATTATAATTGCACCGACGATAAAAACCAACAAACCAAAGTGCAATTCACTCCCGAAGGAAAAGTTATAGGTTTGACGGATGCTACCACGTATTTTATTTTTACGGATTTTAATGGCGGTAGTCTTCCGAAATTTGATGAAATGATGTTCGAAACCGATAAAACATCTAAAAATTACGGGTTCCAAATTTCAGGCAATACGATTAACATTTATGAAACTACCGGCGATGAAGATGATTTACAATTGGGCAAATTGAAATATAAATTTGTGAAGAATTAGTTGTTAATTATCAGTTGTTAGTTATAATTGGTTTCTAAATCAGGATTTTCAGAATTTTCAGAATTCCTGTTTCAACAAACTAACGACAACAACCAACAACTAACGACAACAACCAACAACTAACTACTAACAACTAAACATACATCTATGAGAAAATACCTGCCATTAGCAATATGGTTTGTGTTTTCATTGAACAAAGTACAAGCACAAATTGATTCTCTAAACTATTCTTTTTCAGATGCCATTGAGCAAAGTGTTGCCGCAAACGGTGACAATCCGTTTAAATTCGATGCCGAATTTGAATATCTCTCCGATTTTATGCGACAACCTATTGATTTGAATACGGCAACACGCGAAGAATTTGAAAAATTGCGCCTACTTCATCCCGAACAAATTGACGCACTGATAAAACACCGTACACTTTACGGCAAATTTATCGCGCTCGAAGAATTGCAAACTGAATTAGATTTAAACACCATCAAAAAAATATTGCCCTTTATCACCGTTGCCGGTGATTTCAAAGATTTTCAATTACCCGTGCGCGAGTGGTTCCGTAAAGGTGAAAATACGCTTCAGGCGCGTTGGTCACGGCGCTTGGAAACTTCAACAGGTTTTCGTTACGGAAAATATCTCGGCGACCCAAATGATTTATATTTACGCTACCGCTATCATTTCGGACAAAGATTGAGTTACGGCATCACGCTTCAAAAAGATGCTGGCGAAAAAATATGGAATAACGGCGTTGATTTTATGTCCGCCCATTTTTATATCGCCGATTTCAATCCCATAGTAAAAGCATTTTGTCTGGGCGATTTCGGCATAACGATGGGTCAAGGACTTATTCATTCCGATGGTTTTAATATCGGAAAATCTGCATTGGTTTTAAACATCGAAAAAAACGAACCAAAACTGCGACAATATACTTCATCGAATGAAATCAATTTTATGCGCGGTGCCGGTGCGACACTCAAAATTTCTCCTAAAAATAATTTAACGGTTTTTGCTTCTTCGAGAAGATTGGATGCGACAATAAAAAACGTTATCGTTGACCACTTGAATGAAACAATTGCTACAACTTTACAAACGTCCGGCTATCATAGAACTGCCGGCGAAATGAAAGATAAAAATGGTATTGGATTAACAACAATCGGTGCTGTTTATGAGCAACGTTTTACCGGAGGTGTAATTAATTTTAATACCGAATACAATAGTTATGATGTAAAAGTTCAACCGCGCACATCACTTTACAATCAGTATTATTTTGACGGAAAAACACTCGTCAATTTTTCGGTTGATTATAAATACGCGTACAAAAATTTACATTTTTTTGGCGAAACAGCGATGAGTGATAATAAGGGTTGGGCAACCGTAAACGGCGTTTTGTGGAGTATCGGAAAAAAATTATCCATTAATTTGCTTCACCGATTTTTGACCAAAGATTTTAATTCGCTTCACGGACAAGCATTTATAGAAAGTGGTCACACACAAGATGAAAACGGAATTTATTTGGGTGCATCATACATCATCAATAAAAATTTCACGGTGAGCAGTTACGTCGATTATTGGCATTACGATTGGTATCGTTATCGCGTGAACAAACCCACATCTTTTGGTTACGAATATTTTTTCAACGCCAATTATCAAAAAGGAAAAACTTTAGCGTATTTCCAGTTGCGTACAAAAATGAAACAAGAAAACAGCAGCGGTAAAGATTCTTTGAAAGTTTTGTTGAATAAAACGCATACCCAATTGCGTTTTCAATTTCAAAAACCTATTTCAAAAGGATTGGAATGGCGTACTCGAGCAGAAATGAGTTTATTTTCCGATCAAATTACTTTTACTAAAGGTTTTGCTTTGATGGAAGATTTAGTTTGGACATCGAAAAATAGAAAATTTCATATCAACGGACGCGTGGCATATTTTAATACACCCGATTACAATACCGCGATTTATGCTTATGAAAATGATTTGCAGAATAATTTTACGGTGTTGCCTTACTACCTCAAAGGTTGGCGATTTTATGCAAACATTGAGTGGCAACTGTTTAAGAAAAACATTTTATCGGTGCGTTGGGCGCAAACTTATTTTCCGAATACTTTTATTTTGGGCAGTGGCAATGATCAAATTTTTGACAATAAAAGAACTGACGTGAAGATGCAGTGGAATGTTTTGTTTTAAAATGGTATTTATAATTTTAAATACTCCAATTACCGGAAACTGAGGGCGCACTTTCTTTCGCCAAATCTTCGATATTTCTTTTTTCTAAAATGCGCAAAGTTTCATCGCGCACTTCGAGTAAAGCTAAACGAATACTGCACGTATCTTCATTCGGACAATCATCACATTTTTCATAAAAATTTTTTGAAGCACACTGCACCAAAGCAATAGGTCCGTCAATCAACCGATACACATCTGCCAAAGTGACATCTTTAGTTTTTTTAACAAAATAATAACCACCCACATTACCTTGTTTGCTGCTGATGATGTGTCCTTTTTTTAATTCAAGAAGTATTTGTTCTAAAAATTTTTTAGGTATGTGTCCGCGCTCGGCAATATCACTTGCTTTGGCATAATCTTCAGTTTTATTCGCAATTTGAATTAACGCTTTCAAAGCATACTTCATTTTTTTAGAAATCATATCGAG
>JAYTIA010000241.1:0-1915 GCA_043732145.1 Saprospiraceae bacterium | reverse complement strand
GATAGGCGACGGCAGATTCTGCGCGTTTCTGACTAAGTGTGGCGTTGTAATCATCGCGTCCGCGACAATCAGTGTGGCTGGAGAGTTGAATTTTTATTTGCGGATTTTCGGCGAGCGTTTGTGTTAATTGATCGAGTGTCGGTTTGGCGTCGTTGCGAATCGCCCATTTGTCGTAATCGTAATAAATATTTTGCAAAACGATTTCGCGATTTTTATAAATTTTATCCAACACAATTTCCAATTCATATTTACCAATCGGATTATTCGGGTCGCGGCTTAATCCTTTCGATGAAAAACCGGCGGAACTACTCAAATAATTTTCTTTTGATGCCGTGAACTTGTAATCTGTCGCACTGTCTAATTCAATGGTGGCAACGCCTTCGTTATTAACATTCACCGATCTGTTTTTACCGTTCACAAAAATATTTATAGCCGACCCTGCCAAAGGTTTTCTTCCCAACACCGCACTGTTCGGATTGTCGCCGGAAGCTAAAATTTTTTCTAGAACATAAACATCAAGTATGTTTTTGTAAACGATGGTGGTAATCTTCGTTTTCGGCGTATCCGGTTTTAAAACTACCGGACGCGGCGGCGGTATGCGTTGTTCGAAAGTATAAATATCATCGCCGCCTTTTCCGCCGGCACGATTAGATGTGAAATAACCTTTGGATAGTATGCCGTTAGTCGGGTTTTGGGATTTGTCAATGATAAAACCAAAATCATCTGCACCTGAATTTATTGGAGCCTTCATATTTTGCGGTTGCGTCCACGAACCGTCTTTAAGCCTGTATGCTTTTAAAATATCCCAACCACCCATACCGGTGTGATAATCTGAAGAAAAATACAAAGTGTCGCCGTCCGGAAACGGATAACCTTCGTTGCCGGTTGTGTTAATCGTGCGATTTAATAATTTTGGTTCCGTGAAACCGTCTTTACCTTCCGTACAATAATAAATATCATAACCGCCCCAACCTTCCGGATCATTGGCAGCGAAATACAAAATTTTTCCGTCCGGCGTTACGCTCGGCGAAACGTAATTCACTTTATCTTTACAGAAAGGCAAAACTTCAGGTGTTGTCCAAGTATTATTGACGTGTGAACTGTAAAAAATTTTGTTGTACTGAATATCCGTTTCTTTTTCATCTCCGGAGCGAACAAAAAACATTTTAGAGGCACTGCCGGTAAAACTTGCAGAGGCTTCATTAGCAGTACCGTTAATATCTGTACCAAAATTTTTTGCCGTCGTCTGCCCTGAGAGGGCATTACTTACATCTATTACAAATAAATCCGCAAAAGATTTACCCGTCCAAGCATATGGAATTTTACCCGTTGCCGTGTTTCTATCAGAAGTAATGACAACCGCGTTTTTTTCATACATCGCCGGCGAATAATCATTTTGTGGAGAATTGAATGGCGCGTTTTCTATCGTAAAACCGGAATATTTTATTTCATCAAGCCAGATTTGTGCCATATTACACGCTGTAATTTCGCGGCGATATTCGTAAGGCGAACCGATTTCTTGTCCGAGTTGCTTAAAAGTTTCGACGGCTTCTTTATAATGTTCCGCTTTTTTTTGCGCGAAAGCGTATTCTTTCAATGCGTCCACACCCGCACCGTTATCGAAAGCGGTTTTGTACCACGTCATCGTTTTACTTTCATTGTGCGTTTGTTTATAAGCTTCTGCTAATTGCAGGGCAATTTTTCCGCGCTCTACCCGCGATTTCGATTTTGCATAATCTTTATCGAGCATCGGAATGGCGACGGCATATTGTTTGCGTTCCATTGCCGTTTTTGCATCTTTTACTTTAATAGTATAAGAGCAAGCGGAAATTAAAAAAATGAAAACACAGAAGATTGAGTATTTCATAAGAGAAAAAATTTGTCTTGATGTCGGATTGATTTTTCTTGTAGGGAT
>JAYTIA010000240.1:0-5214 GCA_043732145.1 Saprospiraceae bacterium | reverse complement strand
GAAAAACTGCGTTTCGGTCTGTCTGACGCGTTGCCGTCACGTGGCGTAAATTTTCTTTCCGGACGCGGTGAAGAATTGTCTCTATCGGAAAAATTGTGTTTCGGTCTGTCCAATGAATCGCCGTCACGTGGCGTAAATTTTCTTTCCGGACGCGGCGAAGAACTGTCTCTGTCAGAAAAATTGCGTTTCGGTTTATCGAATGAAGAAGTGCCGTCGGTGCGTGGCGTATATTTTCTTTCCGGACGCGGCGAGGAACTGTCTCTATCGGAAAAAATGCGTTTCGGTTTATTGAATGAAGAAGTGCCGTCGGTGCGTGGCGTATATTTTCTTTTCTCGCCGGTCGGACGCGAAGAACTGCTGCGCGGCGCACTATCTCTTTTAGGTTTATCGAAAGACGGTTTTGATGAGCGCGAAGGCGGTGTATTTTTTTTCATTTTTATTAAAATAGGAACGTTAGCATTGGAAATCGGGCGCAACACAACTTAAACAGCAGAAACACTTTTCCAATATCTAAAGCCGAATGTCCAATAAAATGCAAATATCCGAATACTTATCCTTTTAAACGCAGATTATTTTATAAAATTGAAAAATAGGTGCGCGGTTGACCCGGTTTGAAATAAAAATCCGCTCTATCTTCGCATTTTTGATTGTAATAAGGGTTGAAAGCTGAAAAAATTGAATTAAGTAACGGATAAATAAAAATCGGTAAACGTGTATATTATTTTATTGGCTGCCGGGTTATCGCGTCGCATGGGTGAGGCAAATAAATTACTTTTACCTTACGGGAGTAAAACGATTTTAGAAACCACTTTAGAAAACATCATCGCTGCGAACATTGGTGATATAGTTGTCGTCATCGGACACGAGCCGGAAAAAGTACGCGCCGTTTTAGAAAAATATCCGAATATATTTATCGTTGAAAATAAAAATTACGCGCAAGGCATGACGAGTTCTATTCAAGCAGGCATTGGACTTACTGACGTTGGACTTACTGACAATGGACAATCTAAAACCGGTAAGTCCAACGTCAGTAAGTCCAACATCAGTACGTCCACAACCGGATTTATGATTTGTTTAAGCGATATGCCTTTGATTCAACCAAGCATCTATAAATTGATAGCCGATTTTTTTTCCGAAAATTTAAAACGCGATGAAAAAACGATCGTTCAACCTCAATTCAATAAAATCGCCGGCAATCCGATTATTTTTTCAAATTTTTATAAAAAAGAAATTCTTGAGCATACTGCACCGGAAGGTTGTCGAGATATCGTTCAAAAACACAAGGCACATTTAAAAAAAATAGAAATGCCGACGGATTCTATTTTGCGCGATATTGATAATAGAGAAGAATATAATAAATTGACAAGTATTAATAGCGTTGTCAATTGTCAATTGTAATGTATTATCGGCGTTGTCAATTGTCAATTGTCAACTGTCAATTGTCAACTGTCAATTGTCAATTGTCAACTGTCAATTGTCAACTGTCAATTGTCAACTGTCAATTGTCAATTGTCAACTGTCAATTGTCAACTGTCAATTGTCAATTTTAAAAGCGGTACAATAAGTAAAATAGTTCCCCAAGTAATCAGTTTAAAATACTGACCGTATTCGTACATTTCTTTTCCGATGATACCGTCGGTTGAAGTCGTTGTCAGCAACCAAATAATTATCATTAGAGCGATGATATTTTTCAATAAAACACCGGCTTGTTTTTTTTCTAAAACACGAAACCAAATAAAAGCGACAGCCGGCAGAATCATCACAAAGCCGTGCTTTTGTTGGTGCGGAAAAATTAAAGGTACAATCAACATTAAATAGGAAAACTCTACAAATAAATGTTTTTTGTCGGTAATGGTTTTAAAAGGCAACGTTCTTAAAAACAATAACGTCAGACTAATAAAAAATAATTGCAATACTGTCAGCAACAATAAAATCTTTTCATAAGGCAGTATCGTGATGTTGCGTTTGATGCCGAAACGTGTTACAGTATCTGTACACAACGCGGACAGCAAAGCAGAAAGACTGTGCGCCGTTTCCATAATATTGTTTTCATCTAAAATAAAATCTTTACTCGTCGGATTGATGACGGCTTGCCATTGATGTAAAACAGAAAGGTAATTTTGAAATCCGTAAAATGCGGCGGGCAGTAAGTTCAGTAGCACTAAAAATAAAAGCGTCCAGAGACCCGACCGAAAAAAACCGCGATAAAAAAAATAAGGCAACATCACCAAAGGCATCAACTTGATACTTATTACTGTTGCCAATAACAAGCCGCTTAAAACGAAACGATTTTTTAAAGTCAGATTTAAACTTTCTATACAACCCCAAAGTATAATGATGGTAGATTGGCTCAAATCAAAATTATAAAGGATAAACCGCACCGTAAAAAGTAACACTAAAAATATCCAAAGTCGGTAAGTTTTAACCGAAAAAAGAGAACGTGTTTCTAAAAAATTATCAATTATTTTAAAAATGCGGAACAGCAAAAAAATATTTAACAGTAACCAAAGCGTATCTGCTACCGGCAACGGCAATGCGGTAAGCAGTATCAACAGCATCGCAAAAAAAGGCGGATAACTGTATGAACAGGGTTCTGTACCTACAAAATAATCTACAAAATAAATAGGTTTTCCTTGTCGAATATCGTTTGCCGCACCGTAATAAACAGAAAAATCGCCGGCACCTTGCGTAACAGCTTTGACAAGATAAAATAAGGCGAGAACAATGAGCAAATTTTTGAACGTTAATAATTTTTTCAAAGAAAATTTATTTTAAACTATTTAGGTTGATATTCAGTAGAAAAACAACTGCTTATAGTTGTTTCGCGCTCGCAAATAACGTAGATTTTTCCAAAAAAAAACACTAACGCTCGCAAAAAGTCCAAAGACTTTTGCGAGCGTTAGTGTTTTTTAAAGAATAAACAGATAGGTCGAGCTTATACAGCTTTATTTCTTCATTCGTCTAATTAAATATGGCGTTATGTTTTTCATAATTTCTTCTGTGGTTTCATTACACATTTCTTGCGTTATTGGAATACCGATAGGATATTTTCCGAGTGAACTTTGAATTGCTCTTTCAATTAATTCATTCATTCGCTTGCCATCTTGTCTTTTTAAACCAAGCACTAGGGAATGCCTTAATGATTTATTTACTTTTTCAAATAGTTTTGTTTCTTTATTGATGAAATAACCAAGCAAAGTAGCTCTGTCGTAGTCTACTTTCACTTCTCTTTGAATTGGTGTAACATTTATTAAATCAAAGACATACGTTTCCTTAATATCTTGTCCTTGATAGTTGTCATTAAGTAATACTAAATATTTATGGGCGTTAAAGTAATCAACATAGCAGTATAGAACTTGCTCATCTTTTTTCCCAGCTAAATGAATTACATGTGAACTTTCGTCTGGATTTAATTCATAAAGGTTTTCTTGGTAATGCATCCACACCACTTCTTTATCTTCTTCACCTTTAATATAGGGTATTAGATGCTTAATTTGTGACACATCTCCTTTGGAATAAACAAAAAAGTTCGTTGCACATTTACATACGGCTCTAAATACTTCATTTCCACCAATCTCATTTTGAAAATGTAACGCTTCATCAAAATATTCTTCACGCCATTGTGCAGACTTTATAGCTTCTTCTTCATCAAAATAAGGGTATTTTTTAGCAATGTTAGTTAATGTTTTTCGTAATTCCTTTTCGCTACTCGCAGTAATTGAAATATTTATATTGTCTCCATCAACTGTCTTGTCAATTGTATGTTTTGTAAGTTTTGGCTTGCCTCCAACTTCGAGAATATATTTTTCTCCTGTTGATTGTTTGTAGCCAATAATTGATTGAGGTTCACCTCTATGTCTTTTTACCATTAGCATATTGGCTAAAATATTAAGCTGTTTAGCAAGTCGACTGTCTATGGTTTCGCCAAAGTCAGAGTTGCACTTGCTACAAATCAAGCCTTTATATTTAAGTCGCCCACCTGCTGCATTGATGATTATATGTTCATCAGTTTCATTCTTATTAGTTATTTCTATGTCGCATACATAACACTTCATACATCTGTGGCTTTTTTAAGATAACGCACGACGAAGACTTTCATGGAAGTTAGCATTTTTTAATAGAAAGATGGTGTGCGAGGGATTGTAAATACTCAAAGTTTTAAAAAGAATAAAACTCAAATTTCCCAAAATTCAAAAAATTATTGAAACACAGTTTTAAGAGAGTAATAAATTTTATTCATCCTTGTTTAAAGAATCTACCATCGCACTACATTTTTTAGAATTTTTAAATAATGATCCTAAAACATTCTCTTTATGATGCGTATCCAAATAATTTAATAGATTTATGACGATCGAATCAATTGTTGGATTTAGTTTGTTTTCATCAATTTCAAAATCATAAGAATCTAAATTTTTTTTTAATCCTAATTGCGAAATTGTCATTAACGCAATAATTCTATTACCATGTACCAAAAGCCCGTATTCCCTACCAATTGATTTGCCAATACTTTCTACTCTTTTTTTAAGATAGTTTTCTATATATCTAATAACTTTAACGGCATTGAAAACATAGTACCCGGATGTGCTCGAATTGAATAATTCTTTATATATTCCACCTTCCAAGTTTTCAAAAAATTTACCTATACCTCCTTTTGCTTGTACTACGAGTGATGTTTTCCCGCTTGCACAAGCAAGAGCGACAGTAGCTTCTATTAATCCAAAAGATTTATCGGTTGGGGTATTATTCTCGGAACGACTAATATTATATTCGATTTTATCAATTAATAATTCTTTTTGAATTCTAGATTGTTCAGGATCCTGTGTAGCGAAATCCCTATTTTCAATTCTATTCTGTCTATTATTAGCTTTAGTAATGTCTTTACCAAAATCTATGTAGTTATGAGCTAAAGCCCCTTTTAATTCAATCATTCTTACACTTACTTTAAGATCTTCAAGCTGATTTGAATTTGATTTAGCCATAAATTTACCAATTGTACTAACTGTCTGAGCACCATTTACTATTGCTACATTCGAGAGGTTAAAAGAACCAATAGCTGTACTACCGCCTCCTAGAAAAGATTTTTTTATTTCGTCACTGATAATTGTAATTCCATTATTGAAATACCAAAAACGATCAGTATGGTCGTTAATAGTTTTTTCTATTTCTTCATTTACATCGGTTGATCCCATTACTTGCCTAATATTTTTATCAAAC
>JAYTIA010000239.1:0-5215 GCA_043732145.1 Saprospiraceae bacterium | reverse complement strand
GATAAGTAAAAATATAAGGCGGGTTGGCAATAGTACCGTCACAACTTTTTTGTATGAGTGAATTTAATTGCAGTTTTTTTGAAACGCTGTTTGTAGCCCCGAATGTATAAACAGGTGTTGTTAAATCTTGAAAATAGGTATAAGCAAAATCAAACTCTTGACATTTCCCGCCGGTATTAATTATGATTTTATCTAAAGAATTGGCGTTATTGACATCGTCAAGATCGTTTCTGGCATTAGTTGAAAGAAAATTTATAACGTCAGTACTCGATGTAATTTGTGATAGCTTTTTTCCTGTCATATACGTTCTTCTCGTCGGATGAAAAGCATCACCGGCTGTACCTGAATTAGTAAGTTTAGTATTAAATCCGCCGGCTGCACTGATACTTACCGTAAATTTGGAAGAAGCACCGCTTAAATAACTGTACACTTCATCGGCGTAAGTCAAAGAAATATTATATTTTTTATCCGGCGTTTCTATCTTTAAAAGATACCAACTGGAAATATAAGCACCGGTACTGCCTGCACCGGGTTGAGTCTGATTGGTAAATTCTTGTGCTTTATTATTACCATCTTTACCAAAAATATATCGCGTACCGTCGGGTGCAGTGATAACAAAACCTTGAAAAGTCGCATCATTCACTGTTATCAAAATATCTAATTTTAAATCTTGTCTGGGAATGAATTGAGCAACGTGTGCTTTGTCTATATAAAATTTTCCTGAATAGCCACCCACATTAAAAGAAAATAAATCGGGTTCGCCATCTAAAATATTATTGGTGATATCTTCATTCAAAAGTTCATTAAGCGCGGCGTTGTTAGAATTGATATTCGGACCTGCTCGGATAATGCGTGCCTCCAAAGTATCTGCTCTATTATAATAGCCATTGGCATCATCATCTTTTATGCCTTGCACCGTTCTCGAAATAATTCCGCCGCAATTTAAACTCCAACCGGCACCTACCCATGATGCCATTTCCGCAACCTTCAAACCGGAAGCGTGATAGCTTAAACCAATCGGCAAACTTAATGGTCCTTCTTGTACAGTGTAAATTGGAATGGAAATATCCGGTACGCCGGTAAAATTTCCGACGGTGTAATCGCCGAACTTGCCGAGTGCTGCCGCATTGGGTGCGGGCATCGCAACATCTTTTGTGTAATTATTTATGGGTTGTGCTTGAAGTATAAAAATGTTATACAGACAAATAATTAGTGTAAGCGCATAAATATGCGAGCGTGCAAGAGTACAAGATAACATAATGCAGTTTAAAGTTTGATAAAGCGTTTTGTAAATTTATGGTAATAAAATGAGAAAGTTAAACTTTAAATGGTTTTTATTGAAAATAATTTAAAAATACCGTTTAAAGGTTATGATTAAAAACAAAGCAGTTATTTTTACTTGACGTATTCAATTCAACAGCTAAAGCAGTTCAAAATATTTTTTCGTTTTTATATCAATTATTCTTATGCGTGTTCAAAATAAAGTTCAATAAAAAAAAGCGTTTTTGCAAACAAGTTTGCAAAAACGCTTTTAAAATCCCGAGGAAAAAAATACTATCTAATATTTTGTGCTAACGCACTGTTCACATCATTAGATTTAGGTAACAGTAACCAAACTTTGCCGTACTTATTCATGTTGCGAATCCGGTTTTTTGCACCTTCGCCTTCGCCCATGTATAAATCTATATGACCGGCACCACGAATGGCACTGCCTTTATCTTGTGCTAAAACGAAACGCAAATCTTTACGAACTAAATTACCGCGCTCATCAACAATCGGTATCTCTGCCATAAGTACAGAACCGAGTGGAATATATTCCGCATCAACAGCCACAGAAATATCGCTCGTGAGCGGTACAAGACTAGAGGCACCCATCGGTTTGTTTCTTTCAGAGAAGTTTTTCGGCGTGAAAACGGTGGCAAAAGATTTTTTGCCGTCATCGCTATATAAGGTACAAGAAGCGCCGTCATAGGAAATCAAATCGCGATGACCATTTTCAAAAACTAAATAAGCATAGCCTTCTAAACGCATCCGATGAATTTCTTCTCCGTTTTTCACATAAACGACAGTGTAAATATCATCTTGTTTCGTAGATAAATAAACCGGCGTGTTGTACTCTTCTGATTTTTTATAAGCTGCACTCACCGTCGGTGAGTAGTAACCGGTAAACCGCACATTGCCGCGCATATCGCTGCCGCAAATTTGATAAGCATCTACCCAATCTGTAAGTTGTTCACTCTTTTTAAGTTTTTTTAAAGTTTCTACTACTTGGAGTAAATCGGAAGAATTAACTGTTAAGTTTCCGAATTTATGTTCTCCAACGTTGAGTTTAAGCAATTCTGATTGATAGCTTAAGGATGAAAGTAACTTGCCTTCAATTTCGGGTAGCTTGAGCAAATTAATAGGTGATTTAGTATAAAGTTTTCTTAAAACTTTGTTGAGCGGATCTTCTTTTCCGCTTTGGGATATTTTAACCGATTCGATGCTTGGAATCAATGATCCATTAATTGTCGTTGGTGCATTTATAATCGGTTCACTCTGAAAAGACATCGCTAATAATAAAAGACCTATTGCAAAAGTAAATAAGTAAATAACATACCTCTTCATTAATTTTGAATTTGGTGAAAAAATAATTGTGTCTTTGTAAAGGCTTATTCCATTTATTTGTTTTTTGCTTTAAAAAAACACAATATGTACTAAAATTGTTTTTACGACTTTTCCGACCCAATAGTTGGAGTCGGTTCAAAAACGTAATATTTTATAGATTTGAGCTACAAACTTTCAAACATCAGCTTTTATTTCTTAAGGCTGAAGGCTGATAGCTGAAAAATTTCAATCCGTAAAATCAATATAAGATTTCAATTTTTCAATTTGCTCATCTTTAAAGACGCCGGTTTTTTTCAAATCATCGAAATTTTTGAAATTTCCGTGATTTAAGCGATAACGAACAATGACATCACCTTGCTTATAAGTCAAGTATGGATGTTTCAAACCATCGGTGCCGGCTTTATTGATTTGTATTTTCCTGAAAATCGGCGATAAAATCAGGTAAGGTGAAGCTATATGAATTATGGAATCTTCAATACCAAAAACCTCTTTTAGTTGTGATATTGTTGTAAATCCGCCTAAGCGCGTTCTGTATTCTGTAATACGAGCTGCAAAGGTATGCCCAATTCCGTAGAGACGCAACAAGTCGTCTTCAGAAGCGGTATTCAAGTCAATCACACTCGGGGCATTTTTTTTATTAAAATATTTCTCCGATTGTACCGCAAATGGCATTGTATTTTTCAAATTGGTTTGATTATCAGTAATTTGTATATAAGGCTCTAAACGTAAAAAATCTATTTCCGAAAAAGAATATAATTTTTTCATATCTTCTTTTTTACGAAAAAAACCACCTTTCTCTCGATATTTTAACAAATTTTTAACTATATTTTTTTCTAATCCCAAATTTAACAGCGTATATTCAGACGCAGTATTTGGATCGAAATTTTCTAATTTAATTTTTTGTACGCTTTGAGTTTCGGATAAGTCGGAAGAATTGAAGGCTGTGACGTTATTATTTCTGCGGGCTTCTTCTATTCGAATATACGGTTCCAAACGCTCATAAGTGTCAAGCGATAAACCGTAAATTTTTTTTACATCTTCTTTTTTATAAAAATGTCCGCCTTTCTCTCGATAGTGAACAAACGTTGTGGAAGTGCGCATAGGTAACCCGAGACGTAACAAATCATTATAAGAAACGTCATTAGGATTAAACGGAAAAAGTTCGTATGCCGGTATCGGTTCATTGTTATCCGCACTTATAGTTGCGGGTTGAAAATGCATTGCTGTTAATTCGGTTTCGGAGAAACTTACGATTGGCACTTTTGTTTTAAAAAAAGGCACAAATACCGAAATTAAATTCGGCACAGCAACAATAATAAAAAATGCCAATATACCCGCACGTTCTCTGTTTGTATAATAGAAATAATGTGCCAAAAATTTTCTCATGTAGTATCGGGAGGTAAAATAGTTGTAAAAACTACCCTATATCGTATTTTTATGCAAATTAGTCTGCCGGATTGAAATTTCAAAGTATTTAAAAAACACTTTTACGCAAAATGTTACAAATTGTAAAAGCCACGTCAATACAGCATGATTTTTGTTAAATAAAAATAAATGTGCGTTATTATTACACTAATTAACTTCTTGTTACAACGATTTATTAATTTATTAGTAGCAATATTATTTTTTTTTTCGTTTCTTTGAGGATTATTCTTAGGATATTTCTATTTTTTTGTTTTCATTTATACTGTATTTACTACCTTAATAACTAAATATTAGTTTACTCATCATGTTAAAAAAATTTTTTTTACTTTTCGTTGCCGGTTTATTTCTTACAGCTTCGTTCATAAACCCTTCAGCAATAACAGCTCAACCGGCAGCTTCAACCGATATGGTTCAAAATGGTTCCATACTACCGCGCGTATTCTTATTAGGCGATTTTGACGGTACGCCTTTTGAACAATTGAAAAGCAATTATGAAAATACGCTTTTTTCGGCGTGTCATAACGATGCGGAAACAGCCTATTTTTGTTGGATGCACTTGCTAAAACATCTTGAATCATTCGCACAACAACGCAATTATGATATCAATGGCGTAAAAATGTGGTTGTATGTTTTTTGGAATAAAGACGGTACTGTCGCGCACATTGCCTATTATCTAAAACCTAATTCTAAATTCGTTAAGACAGATGTTTTAACGAATTTGCTGAAAAGTTTTTCGGAAACTTATAAACTGCCACTTACTTCCGATAAAAATTATTCGAACTATAATTCAGCTGCTTTCCCCGTAAATGTTGAAAAGCCGGCAGAGAAGTAAATGTCAATTACGAATTACAAAAAAATTGCGCGAAGAAATTTACTTTTCTTTGCGCAATTTTTTTTATAGTTTTTTATATCGGTTTAAGCCTAAAATATCTTCGCAATTCGTAATTCGTACTTATTTTATTATTTTCAAACTCAAATCCAAACTCGAAACGTGGTGGGTGAGCGCACCGGACGAAACAAAATCAACGCCGGTGAGAGTGTATCGGCGCACATTTTTTAAATTCACCCCACCTGAACCCTCAACTTCAAATTGGTGATTAATTTGTGCGACGGCTTTACGCATATTCGCAAAAGAAAAATTATCGAGCATGATGCGCGTGACAATGCCTTTTCCGAAATCTAA
>JAYTIA010000238.1:0-1920 GCA_043732145.1 Saprospiraceae bacterium | reverse complement strand
GCTCGGCGAAGTGGTGAATAATTTTCCTGTTTACGGCACCAAAGATTTTAATGCGGATAACGACGTGCGCCATGAGTTGAAAATTGTAGGCATTTATAAATACAAAAATTGGGATTTTTCTGCAACCTGGATTTTCGCAAGCGGTCGCCCTTATACATCACCGGAAGGCGGTTATCAAACTGTTTTACTCGACGGAACGGCGCAACAATATATCAATGTGTCGGATAAAAACGTGGCGCGTTTGCCCGAATACCACCGAATGGATGTAGCTGCTACTTTTAATTGGAAAAGTGGTAAAGGTGCTGCGCGCGCCATCAGTCTTTCTGTATTCAATGTGTATGACCGTGCCAATGTTTGGTACAAACAATTTGTTGTTCAATCCGGCAATGTCGTTGAAAATAATGTCAATTATCTCGGTTTTACACCGAATTTATCTGTTATTTGGAGACTTAAATAATGGTTAATGGTTAATTCGAAAAAACACCATTAACTATTAATCTAAAATTTTAAAAAGGATAAATGTTTCTGAATTTATCAAGAGAATGTTTTCAAATTAGAATTTGAGGATTAATCATTAACAATTAACAATTATTACCGTGTTAAAGAATTTATTTTATATAGTTTTAGTTGCAGTAATTTTTTCAAACTGCACTAAAAACACAGACCTGAATATCTCGGCAGATAGAGCCGTTGTGCAAGCGTATTTATACGCCAATCATACGATTGATATTTTGATAACGAAAGAAATTTCATTATCCGACAGTACAGCAACGGCGCAAACATTGGATAATTTAACGATGACAATTGCAGTTGAGGGAAAAACATATACACTCAAGCCAATCGGCAGCGGGCATTATATATCCACCATCACGGCAGATTCCGGAAAAATTTATACGATGTCGTTCGTTTATAACGGCAACACGTTAACCGCGACAACAACAATTCCTTCAAAACCGAAATTATATAAAAGTAGCGTTACTACTATCGCTGTTCCGGTGGTGACAAGTTTCAACCCAAATTTACCACCCGTTTTTCCGGATCCGGTGCAATTGACGTGGATGAATGACACAAAAGATTTTTATCTAGTTGTCGTTCAAAACATTGAAACAAGTCCGACACTTATAAATCCGGATGGTAATGGTTTTGAGCGCACCAATCGTTTTTTTCGTTTATCTCCGACACAAGCCAATGCGCAAGAAATCCGTGCTCAGCAATTTACTTATTTCGGCAACCACAATATTATTTTATACCATGTTGATGCCAACTATGCATCGTTGTATAATGGTAACGGAACCAACTCAACAAATTTAACGGCTCCATTTACGAATATAGTAAATGGTTTAGGTATTTTCACGGGCGTTAATGCGGACACGTTGCCGTTATCTGTAACGAGAAAATAAGCTGGGGCATGGAAAACGAATTTATCGTTAAAAAAATAAACGATTGGAAAAAAGCGGCGGAATGGTTAGAAAAAAAAATGCCGTGTAAAAAATGTTTTTTTTTATACGGTGAAATGGGTGTCGGTAAAACCACTTTCGTAAAAGCTTTTTGTACCTATTTAAAATTTGACACACCGACGAGTAGTCCGACTTTCTCGTTGGTGAATGTTTATGAATCAGACAACCAAAAAGTATTTCATTTAGATTTGTACCGCCTAAAATCTTTTGAAGAAGCACTCGACATCGGTATTGAAGAGTATTTGTACAATATTGGTAATTATTGTTTCATCGAGTGGCCCCAAATTATTGAAAACATAGCCTCACCTGAAACCGTAAGAATAAAAATAAGTTTACTGCCGGATTCGTCAAGAAAAATTGTAATTTTGTAATCAATTACGATTTATTGAGGGACTTCATTCCTCGCTGATAAGTTACAGGCTTTCAGCCCTTGTTGTTTTAATTAGCTTTTATTTCTTAAATC
>JAYTIA010000237.1:0-5235 GCA_043732145.1 Saprospiraceae bacterium | reverse complement strand
AAATTATTTTTGTTGTCATTGTTTCGTTAGCTATCAGCTGTCAGCTATCAGTTGTCAGCTTTTTTATTTTTAAAATTTCTCGTAAAGATGCTAAGAAGTTACATTTTTTATTATCACTCACAAAGATACAGTTCAATTAGAATATTTTTCACTGCTCATTTTTTATTATTCATTACTCAAAATAACGTAAACAATTTTATTTCTATAAATTTGCACGTTTTTTGGATATAGTTAATTCGTTAATTGGTTAACCCGTTAATTTGTTATCTCGATTTCGAATAACAACACCACGCGCAAAAAATTAACCAATTAACGAATTAACCAATTAACGGATTAACGAAACAAGAAATGAAAGTTTTAAAATTTGGCGGCTCATCGGTCGCGAAACCGGAAAGGATACTATTGATTGTTGCCATTTTACAAAAATATCAAGCGCGTGGAGATAAGTTCACCGTAGTTTTTTCTGCCTTCGGTGGTGTGACAGACGGATTGATTGATATGGCGAAAAAAGCAGAACATGGCGATATGTCATACTTAGTGTCTTTTGAACAAGTGAAAGAGCGACACCTTAGCGCGGCAAAAGAATTGATATCCAAAGATAAATTGAAACAGGTGTTGGCGCATTTGGAAAAAAATTTGGACGATTTACTCAACGTTTTGAAAGGTATTTATTTGATTCAAGAAGTTTCAATGCGCACGCTCGATTATGTCGTGAGTTTTGGCGAACGTTTATCGAATTTTATTATCGCACATATTTTAGACAACAACGGCGTATCGGCAGAATTTCTCGATGCGCGTTATATTATCAAAACAGATCGTAATTTCGGGGCGGCGAAAGTGGATTTTCCGGAAACAGAAAAACTTATTGACCGCTATTTTAATAAACACGCCGATAAAGTTCAAATCGTTACCGGTTTTATCGGCTCCGTTAAAGGTTCCGGCAGAGGAAAAGATTTCGGATTAACAACCACACTCGGACGCGGCGGTTCGGATTATACGGCTGCAATTCTTGCATCGGGTTTGAATGCAGAAGTGATTGAAATTTGGACGGATGTTGACGGTGTACTTACTGCCGACCCGCGCAAAGTAAAAAAAGCATTCACGATTCCGACAATGACTTACGCCGAAGCCATGGAGATGAGTCATTTCGGCGCAAAAGTTATTTATCCCCCGACATTAGTGCCGGCGTTGCGCAAAAAAATTCCGTTGTACATTAAAAATACTTTCAATCCGGATTATGTCGGTACGTTGGTATCAACCGTAAAAAATAAATCGGAACATGCGGTTCAAGGTATTTCTTCAATTTCAAACGTATCATTGCTCACGATTTCGGGCAGCGGATTATTCGGAACACCGGGTGTTGCCGGCAGAATGTTTACGGCACTTTCCAATAACGGCGTGAATGTCATTCTCATTACCCAAGGTTCTTCGGAGTCGAGTATCAGTTTTGCAGTGCAGCCGAATGATGCCGAAAAAGCAAAAAAATCTGTTGATGCGGCGTTCGATTCTGAATTAAAAAACGGTTCAGTCAATCCTTTATTGGTAGAACCGGAATTGGCAGTGATTGCGATTGTTGGCGAAAATATGCGTTTTCGTCAAGGTATTGCCGGTACGATGTTTGAAGCACTCGGTAAAAATGGTGTGAATTGTATCGCTATTGCACAAGGCTCTTCGGAATTAAATATCTCCGTCGTTGTGCCGCGTACGGATGAATCAAAGGCGTTGAATGCTTTACACGAAGCATTTTTTCTTTCCGAAACCATGACATTAAATTTGTTTATCGTCGGAACAGGATTAATCGGCTCTACGCTTTTGAAACAAATTGCCAAGCAAGCGGCATTTTTGAAAACGCATCATTCGATAGAATTGAAAATTGTAGGTTTATCTAACAGCAGACTGATGAGCTTTGAGCCTTTAGCTTTGAGCCATGAGTCGCTATTTGAAGGCGGCTCATTGCTCAAAGCTCACAGCTCACAGCCCGCAGATATCGCGCATTTCGTTGAGCGTATGCAAACGATGAATTTACCGAATGCAATTTTTGTAGATTGTACTTCCAATGCGTCGGTCGCACATGCTTATAAAGAAATTTTAGAGAGCAGTATATCTATCGTTACGCCGAATAAAATTGCTAACTCCGGTAGTTATGACCGATATCTTGAATTAAAAGCAACTGCGCGAAAAAAAGGTGTGAAGTTTATGTATGAAACGAATGTCGGCGCGGGTTTACCGGTCATTTCTACTTTAAATGATTTGATGAACTCCGGCGATGATGTTTTAAAAATTGAAGGCGTTTTGAGCGGTTCGTTGTCTTATATTTTCAATAATTTTAAGAAAGAGACAAAATTTTCTGACGTTGTTAAGCAGGCTCAAAAACTCGGTTATACCGAACCCGATCCGCGAACCGATTTAATGGGTGTTGATGTGAAACGCAAATTATTAATTTTAGCGCGTGAAAGCGGTTTGCCTTTAGAGGAAAAAGATATTATATTTCATTATTTCTTGCCGGAAACTTGCGTTGAAGCACCTGACGTATCAACTTTTTTTAAAGAATTGGAATTAGCGGATAATTATTTTTCAAAACTCATCAATACGCTACCCGAAGGAAATAAATTTCGGCTTATCGCAAAAATTGAAAATAAAACTGCAACAATCGGCTTAGAATCCGTTAATATAAAGAATCCGTTTTATTCTCTCGACGGTTCAGATAATATGATAGTCTTCACGACAGAACGTTACAATGATCGTCCGCTCGTTGTGCGCGGACCGGGTGCAGGAGCAGAAGTTACTGCCGCCGGTATTTTTGCGGAGATAATTTCGATTGGAAAATATTTATTATAGCTACCAGCTATCAGCTATCTGCCATCAGCTATTTAAGTTGGTGACTGAAAGCTGATAGCCGGTAGCTGACAGCTATTGATTATGATAAAGCTTTTTAATTCGCTTTCCTCGGAAAAAGAAAATTTCGTGCCGCTCGCAGAAGGGCGCGTAGGTATTTACGTTTGCGGACCAACGGTCTATAACGACGTGCATCTCGGCAATTGCCGCACGTTTGTAAATTTCGATATTATTTATCGTTTTTTACTCCATACAGGTTTTAAAGTGCGTTATGTGCGCAACATCACCGATGTCGGGCATTTGCTCGACGATGGCGAAGACCGTATGTCGAAAGGTGCGCGATTAGATCAACTTGAACCGATGGAGGTGGCGCAAAAATATACCGTTGGTTTTCATGACATGATGCGCATTTTCAATGTACTGCCGCCTTCGATTGAACCGCGTGCGACGGGACATATTCCGGAGCAAATTGAAATGGTGCGCGATATTCTGAAAAATAAATTGGCGTATAAAGTCAACGGTTCTGTTTATTTCGATGTGCCGAAATTCAATAAACGTTTTAAAGGCGAATACGGTAAACTTTCCGGTCGTGTTGTTGAAGAATTGGCAACGGAAACGCGCGACAATTTGAAAAAACAAGACGAGAAAAAAAATCCGGCAGATTTTGCGATTTGGATGAAAGCCACCGATGAACACATCATGCGTTGGAATTCGCCTTGGTCTGTCGGTTTTCCGGGTTGGCATTTAGAGTGTTCGGCGATGAGCAAAAAATATTTGGGTGAAACGTTTGATATTCACGGCGGCGGTTACGATTTAAAATTTCCCCACCATGAAAACGAAATTGCACAAAATTTGGGTAGTGGGCCTGAGGTATTAGGTATTGGTTCAGGTAAAGTTAACCCAATATCCAATACCCAATACCCAAAATCCGGCGCAAAATATTGGTTACACGCCAATATGTTATTGCTGAATGGAAAAAAAATGTCGAAATCGGATGGCAATACCATTTCACCTACACAACTTTTCACCGGCACATCGGAACACACAACTAAATCGTATTCACCGATGACCGTGCGTTTTTTCTTTTTACAAGCGCATTATCGTTCAACGCTCGATATTACCGATGAAGCATTGCAAGCCGCAGAAAAAGGTTATAAACGTTTGATGGAAGCTCATAAAATTGTGAAAAATTTTTCGATAAAAGAAAAACCGGACTTAAATGAAACAGATATACAAATCAATACGCTTTTAGATGAAGCGATGAATGAGATGAGTGATGATTTCAATGTACCAAAGGCATTAGCGCGTTTTTTTGAATTGTGTACGATAGTTTATTCTATTAAAAATAATCAAATTCGCGCCAACTGCATCAGCGAAATAACTTTAGCGCGACTAAAAAAATGTTTTGATGCTTTTGTCACCGATATTTTCGGTTTGCAAGATGAGAGTATGTCTGAAAACAATACGTCGCAATTAGATGGGGTGATGCAATTAGTCATCGAACTTCGCGCACAAGCCCGCACGAATAAAGATTGGGGAACGTCCGATAAAATTCGCGACGGTTTAAAAGCTGCCGGTGTTCAATTGAAAGATGCAAAAGAGGAAACAGTTTGGAGTATCGTGTGAGCACATTTTTTTTTGTAGCAACAAATTGTCGCTAAGTACTTGTGCAAAATAAATAGCCTACTTTTGTGCCTTGATAAATAAATCGCCAACAAAAAATAAACGATATGCAAATATTAATTACAGGAGCGACAGGACATTTAGGAAGCATTGTCGTTGAAAACTTATTGAAGAAAATTCCTTTAACTCAAATTTCAATTATAACAAGAAAAGAAGAAAAAAGAGTAGCGTTCCAGTTAAAAGGATTCAATGCTTTTCTTGGCAATTATGCAGATGTGGTTGCACTTGAAAATGCAATGGTCGGCGTTGATACGGTTCTGTTGATTTCATCGGGAGACGAAGGCGACAGAATACAAGAACATAAAAATGTGGTAGATGCCGCAAAGAAAAAAGGTGTAACAAGTATTGCCTATACAAGCAGGTGTTTGAGAGATAGAAATACTTTGGTTAATAAATTAATGGCTGAACATTTTGAAACCGAAGATTATATAAAAGCAAGTGCACTGAAATACACTTTCTTTAGAAACATACTGTACATGGATGTTCTCCCCCAATTTATTGGCGGTAATAGCGCGTTAGAGAAAGGCATATTTTTGCCGGCAGGTGACGGCAAAGTAGCATTTGCTTTAAGAAGCGAAATGGGTGAAGCAATGGCAAATGTTTTAATGAATGAAACTTTTGAAAACAAAGTCTATAATTTTACAGGCGATAAAAAATATTCGTTTGATGATGTAGCTAAAGCACTTACAGCACTCTCTGGCAAAGAAGTAAAATACA